>NZ_JAGJEF010000042.1:0-41309 GCF_018100875.1 Pseudoalteromonas sp. MMG012 | reverse complement strand
TGTTCGAGCAAAATTAAAACGAAAGCTCTATTTTTGCTACTTTTATGCACGATATACGATGTTTAAATCACCTATAGCCTAACAACGCAGTTAGTTTTACACTAGCCCTATTAGAATACTCTCTCAAACTGGGGCATTTAAATGCTAAGAAGCTATAAAGGGATCACACCCACTCTTCATGAATCTACTTATATAGATGAGTCAGCAGTACTCGTTGGTAACATCACGATTGGTAAAGACAGCAGTGTTTGGCCTCTCGTCGCCGCAAGGGGTGATGTTAACTATATAAAAATAGGCGAGAGAACTAACGTACAAGATGGTTCTGTATTACATTTAACCCGCGCAACGACCAATAACCCAAGTGGCTACCCATTGATCATTGGTGATGATGTCACTGTTGGTCATAAAGTTATGCTGCACGGGTGCACATTAGGAAATCGAATTCTGGTGGGTATGGGTGCAATAGTTATGGACAATGTGATTGTAGAAGATGATGTGATCATTGGTGGCGGCTCATTAGTGCCACCAAACAAGACCCTACAAGGGGGCTTTTTGTATGTTGGCAGTCCTGTAAAGCAAGCTCGACCATTAAATCCTGAGGAACTTGCCTTTTTAGCTGTATCCGCACAAAACTATGTACAGCTTAAAGATGAATACTTACAAGAAAGCTAATTTAATACTGCCATCGGGTTGATACACTTCATCCTCGATTAGTTGCTCAGCTTGAATTTCATAGTCAAATTGATGCTGAGCAAAATGGGCCAATGCCTTACTTTGCTCATTTATAGGTGTAGTAATAATGCAAGGTACTATCATACCCAAGACCATCGCATTAAAAGTTAGCGTACATGACACCACATCAAACTCTATTTGATCATTAAACAAAATACCTTGATTCATTATTAACTCGCTTCTCTCATAACTTGATACACTATTTCTGTATCTGGCAGTGTATCTCGCCATAACAAGTAGGCCTCAGCCGCTTGCCCGACCAACATCCCTAGACCATCAACTAACTTACACTGCGCATTATATTGCGATACCCACTTTAAAAAGCTCGTATTCTCATCGGCATAAAACATATCATACGCAAATTGACACTGCGCAATCAGGTGAGCATCGATGTTTGGCACTTGTCCTGACACACTCAACGATGTGCTGTTAATCACGATGTCAAAGCGCTCATTTGGAATTTCATCAAGTGCATAACTACTAACGGCGCCGTAAGAGTGAAACTCTTTGGCTAAAATAGTGGCTTTCTCAACAGAGCGATTGGCAATTACTATTTCCTTTACACCCGCGCAAAGTAAAGGGTAAATACAACCTCGTGCCGCGCCACCCGCACCTAATAATAATAGCCGAACGCCATTTAACTGTGCCCCTTGGTCAATTAAGTCTTTAACTAGCCCTGCGCCATCGGTATTGTCGCCCAACAATCGGCCATCCTCTAAACGTTTCAACGTATTTACAGCACCAGCTAATTTCGCCCGCTGTGTGAGCGTATCAGCTAACGCATAAGCCTGCTCTTTAAAGGGCAAGGTTATATTAGCGCCACACCCTCCACTAGAAAAAAATGCTTCAACACTTGATTGAAAGCCATCTAATGGTGCTAAAATCGCTTCATAAGTCAGCGTATCACCACATTGCTTTGCAAATTGCTGATGAATAGCCGGTGATTTCGAATGTTTTATGGGGTGCCCAAACACCGCGTATTTATCCATTTATTTTTAGCCTAGAAGTTAGCAACAATCATGAAGCAGTTAATTAAACGCATCTTTAATAAAGATGCAAGTAAAGTTGCAGCGCAACCCGATCCAACCCCAGAGAAAACCCCTTATGAAATCATTGGTGGTGAACAAGGCGCGCGCGCTTTAGCCAATCGTTTTTACGACATAATGGCATCAGACCCTTACGCAAAGCCACTTTATGATATGCATCCGCAACCTTTGGATAGGATCCGACAGGTATTTTTTGAGTTTCTTTCTGGATGGTTAGGCGGGCCAGACTTGTTTGCTGAGAAATATGGTCATCCAAAATTACGCCAAAGACACATGCCCTTTCCCATTGATACTGCGCTCAAAGACCAATGGATGCACTGTATGAATAAAAGTCTAGATATAGAAATAGATAATCCATTATTACGAGAAGGCTTGCGTAATTCGCTCGACCAGCTCGCAGGTCATATGATAAATCAACACTAAACATACCTAATCAATGTAGCAATTAGCGCAATACTTATTGCGCTAAGTCAAATTTAGCTCGTCATAAAACACGCATAATACCCTTCTGTTTTTCTCGAATGAGTGGTGCGCGTGAAATCTATTCAACATAAAATTTATGCCTTACTGGCAATTACCGGTCTTTTGGTTCTGATCGCCAGTATATTAAGTAATAGCCACCAGCAACAAACCCTTGCTCAAGACACTGTTGAAAACAATATTAGGTTATTAGCAGACAATTATTTCGACTCAATAAATACCATGATGCTCACTGGGACAATGGCAAACAGAGAGATACTCAGCAACAAGCTGCGTGACCACCCTAATATTGAAGATGCCCATATTATTCGCTCTGCAAAGGTCAATAAACTCTATGGGCCGGGCAATAATAATCAATCAGCGAGTAACGCAGCTGAAATTGCAGCACTCAATGGCACGGAAACACTCGTTATTGAACAGCGTAATGATGACCGGATCATGACCTACCTAAAACCCATGATCGCAAGCAGTGATTATAAAGGTACAAATTGCCTTGGTTGCCATCAAGCCAACGAAGGGGACGTTTTAGGAGTAGTGCGTATCAGTTATTCACTTACAGGCATAGACAACACCGTTCACCAAAACACGCTAGTCAGTACAGGTTTACTCTCTGCTATTTTCTTGTTTACCTTTATCATTCTGGGGGGGTTATTCAGAAAGCTATTTATTGTCAGGCTAAAAGCCTTAGGTAAAACCATGCGCTTAGCTACTCAAAATAAAGATTTAAGCCTACGTATTAATGATACGATTGATGATGAACTCGGCCGTTTGGCCTGTAACTTTAATAGAATGATGGCATCATTCACTGACAATATTTCGCAAGTATCGCATTCAGCCAAAGTCCTAATTCACTCTGCTGAAACCATTTATACATCTGCTGATACCACTGAACGCGCTATCTTAGATCAAAAGCAAGGCACTGACTCTGTTGCAGCCGCCATTAATGAACTCGAAAGCTCATCCAGTGAAGTTAAAAATACCACACATTTCGCTTCAGAAAAGTCAGAGAGCAGTAATCACCTTGCTGAACAAAGCATGGCAATCGCCAATCATACTGAGCAAAGTATTAATCAACTTGCTATGGATGTTCGCCAAGCTGGTGAGCAGGTGAGCCAACTGCAATCACAAACATTGGAAGTCGGTAAGGTACTAGAAGTGATCAGTAGTATTGCCGAACAAACCAATCTACTTGCTCTCAATGCTGCGATAGAAGCCGCCCGAGCCGGTGAAGCCGGTCGTGGTTTCGCCGTGGTTGCTGATGAAGTCAGAACCCTTGCAACCCGTACCCATGATTCTACAGATGAAATAAAACGCACCATTGAAAAGTTGCAAAGTGAAGCAGCTGACACAGTAAAAGCAATGAATGCGTCATGTGAAGAAGCTGACGAGCGCGCACAACAAGTCAAACAGGTTGCGCAAGCACTCAAAGACATCTCTGCACAAATGCATGGAATTAATGATCTTAATGTGCAAATAGCGGATGCTACAGAACAGCAAAATTTAGCCGCTGAAGAGATAAACCAAAGTGTGGTTGCTATTCAAGATAATGCTGAACAGTCATTGATTGATGCTCATGCCAGTAAAAATGTCAGTGAAGAGCTGCTAAACCTTGCCCGTTCACTTGATGAGCAAGTACGGAGCTTTAAGCTCGAATAACTCAATTCTGATCTATGTTAAGCAAAAAGGCACCATCACTGGTGCCTTTTTTATCTCTTAGTACAATTGAGTTTAGTTTTGTTGACCCAACCAATCTTGTGGTTTTAAGAAATGATCGTACAACGCAAACTCTGCACTACCTGGTTCTGGGGTAAAGTTATACTCCCAACGTGCTAACGGTGGCATAGACATTAATATAGATTCTGTTCGCCCCCCAGTTTGTAAGCCGAATAAAGTGCCCCTATCCCAAACTAAGTTAAATTCAACATAACGACCACGGCGATAAAGTTGGAACTGGCGTTCGTGCTCACCATACGGAGTCTCTTTACGACGTTCAATTAATGGTACATATGCCTCTAAGAAGCCATTACCCACCGCTTGCATAAAGGCAAAGCTCTTATCGAAGCCCCATTTATTTAAATCATCAAAAAACAGGCCGCCCACACCACGAGTTTCTTGGCGATGCTTCAAATAGAAATAATCATCACACCACTTTTTGTAATCATCATAAATCTCGTCTCCAAACGGCTGACATAAGTTTTTTGCCACCTGATGCCAATGCTTTACGTCATCAAGGACAGGGTAAAATGGCGTTAAATCAAACCCACCACCAAACCACCAAATAGGCGCTTCACCTTCTTTTTCAGCAATGAAAAATCGCACGTTGGCGTGACTGGTCGGTATATGAGGGTTCTTTGGGTGAATAACCAAAGACACTCCACACGCATGAAAACTTCTACCAGCGAGTTCAGGCCGATGCGCCGTGGCAGATGCTGGCATTGATTTACCAAAAACATGTGAGTAATTAACGCCCCCTTGTTCTATAACTGCGCCATCGCGAATAACCCGCGTTCTTCCGCCCCCTCCTTCTACTCGCTGCCATTCATCTTCAACAAATTTGGCTTGCCCATCTGCTTGTTCTAAACCTGCACAGATATGATCTTGTAATGACAATAAAAAAGCTTTTACCGTCTCTAAATTAACATTGGCCATCTACAATTAGCTCCCTCTTAATACCGCACCAGTCAGTGCATGCTTTATTTGACTCGGAGCACTTGCTCCACCTAACGGCGCATCAACATAGAAACCAACTTGCGTGGTAAATACCCGCTTCGCTTCCTCTAAGCTTGCCACAGGTTCTTGGCCTGATAGATTTGCACTTGTTGACACCAGCGGCTTGCCAAATTGCTGACACAGTGCTTTCACTGCCGGGTGAGCTGTGACACGCACAGCAATAGTACTATGCACCCCCGTTAACCATTTAGGTGTACTTGTTTTAGCTGGTAGCACCCATGTTACGGCCCCAGGCCAAGAAGAAAAAATATCAGCACGCATATCCATTGGAATTTTCGTATCATCTACGTACGGTAAGCATTGACTATAGTTATCAGCAATTAAGATCAGCCCCTTAGCAACATCTCTTTGCTTGATGGCTAACAATGCTTCAACAGCATTCTGATTATCAGGATCACAACCTAAGCCAAATACGGCTTCTGTTGGATAACATATCACTTGGCCTTGTGTTAAAGCTTGAACAACATTATTAGGCTCTATTGACATCGCATTTTCAGATGAATTACTCACTGCGGTTTCTCTATTTTGTGCTGGCAGGACTTTTGCGGGCATTGTAACACAGCTTTTCCTGCCCTTTGCTTTTCTAACATGACTCCCCAACCACATTCAGGGCAAGTATGTACGACTGGTTGCTGATTCACGCTATATTTGCATTTGGGGTAGCAATCGCAGGAGTAAAAGAACTTACCAAACTTATTTTTACGTTTAGCTAACTGCCCTTTCTGACATTTAGGGCACCCAACCTCTTCTGGCTGCTCTTCTTGTTCATCGTGCACGATATAATTGCACTGCGGATAGCCAGTACACCCTATAAACATGCCATAGCGACCATTACGGATCACTAAATGATTGCCACATTCAGGGCAAGGCGATTCATCTAGAATTTTAATGTCATGATTATCGTGCTGGACTAACGGTGTAATATGTTCACAGGTAGGATAACTCGTGCAGCCCAAAAATGGTCCATTTTTACTATGCTTCATGACTAATTCAGAACCACACTCGGGGCAAGGCTCATGTTCTTTGTCCAATGCATGCTGTTGTGCATTGAAAAGCGAAGGGTCAATTTTGGTCATAGTACCTACTGAGGCTGCACGTAATTGCGCCTAATATAACTCCATCACATCTTGGGTCAAGGAGTTATAGTCATTCCATCGAGAAACCCTCACATATTAATGTAAATACTCAGTTGGCTCATCAAAAATAAGATCTTCCATTTGCGCATAGGCATGTTCTTTACCTGGCACATTAAACAACACCATTAAAATAACCCATTTTAAGTCATCAAGACCAATATACGGTTTTTCTAAAGCAAATAACCTATCAATAATCATTTCACGTGTAATACTATCAATCACCCCTACACGCTCAACAAACATAATAAACCCTCGACATTGAACATCTAACATTTGACATTCTTTCTCTGTATAAATCCGTACGGCTTGATCTGCCGTGGCATTTAAATAAGGGATCTCATCGCTGTGTTGAAGATCAGCCAGCTGTTCTAACCAATCTAATGCTTTATAAATTTCATCTTGGTTAAACCCTGCTCGTAACAATTCGTCAGTTAATTCATTTTGCTCAACAAAAATATCTGCTTCGCTGTGGATATAGTTTTCAAATAAGTACATTAAAATATCAAACATAACTAACCCCTTGCTAATTTGATATAGCCGTTCAATACGCGCTCTACTTTATCTTCTAACTCTAGATCTAATAATCGCGCGACGACTTTTTCAACTGGCCATTGTGTTCTTTGCGTCAAGGTATCTACACTGGTTACCTCAAAGCCTAAGTTTTGTAATACGCGACAATCCTCCTGTGAGGTATCATTCTTAGCCATACTCTCTATAGTATATAGACTGTTTTCCGGCAAAAAGCTCACTTCTTCTAGAATATCACTCACATGCTCCGTAAGCTTAGCGCCTTGTTTTAGTAAAAAATGACACCCTTGTGAGAGTGGGTTTTTAATAGACCCTGGTATAGCAAATACCTCACGGTTTTGTTCCAACGCATAACGCGCTGTGATCAATGAACCACTCTTAATTTCAGCTTCAACCAAAAGTACACCTAAAGAAAGTCCGGATATAATTCGATTCCTACGAGGGAAGTTACATGCTTTGGCCTGCGTGCCTGGTAAAAACTCACTTACCACTAGCCCATGCTCAATGATTTGCTGATAAAGCTGCTGATGTCGTTTGGGGTAAATTATATCGGTTCCAGTACCCAGCACTGCGATTGTCTCACCCAAATGCGCTAACGCACCTTTGTGTGCTGCACCATCAACACCTCGCGCTAAGCCTGAGGTCACAACCAAGCCTGATTGCGTTAACTGATAAGAAAATTCAGCAGCAATTTCTAACCCGGTAGCGGTCGCACTGCGACTCCCTACAATCGCAACCTGTGGCTTTACGAGTAAATCAATATTTCCGCGACAAAATAGAAGTAAAGGCGCTGTGCATATCTGTTTCAATAGCGGGGGGTAGCGACTATCAAAATATGACACAATCGCTATAGATAAAGTTTCACAATGACTAATAAGTGCATCGATATATTGCCAGTCAACTTTCACAAGTTGTACGGCTACAGATTCTGCTAATCCTAGGTTTTTTAGTTCATCAATATTTAAATTAAACAGGTGATTCAAATCACCATGATCCATTAGGGCCTTAATACTAGATAGACCGAGTCCTTTGCATAAATATAGCGCCATACAGCGCGATAGTGACAATTGCGACATGCTCCCTCCTTAGAGCATTCGAGTAAAGTTATTCTGCGCTAACAGTATCTCCAACTCGAATTGGATGTATCGATTTAATAACCATTGCATAACTAATGTCGTCATACACTTTAAACACCATTAGCTCTCCTACCTTTTCCTTAGGCATAGTCCAAACAACACTATTCTCTGTATTACCTTTCCCAAACAGCTCTCTGACACTTTTCATAAACTTTTCCAAGCTATTCGCATCTTCAACGTAGCGAGGACCATGTTTACCTTCAATAACTGTAGGTGATTGTTTCTTAATATCAAGAATATGCCCTTCTTTAAGCCCTGCATTACGTCCTAAATTGAGCACCACAACAGCCGTCGTACCAAACTCCCGTAACTTATTGGTGCTAGCAATGATCATCCCCGCATCAATATTTTTAGGTTTCGCCATATGAAATTGCGCCGAATAGCTTTGCCCTTTTGAAATAGGTAAAAGCACATCCCCAGGCTTAATTTCTTGTTTGATCATTTCAACTTCCACAGAAGATGGAACACCATTTTGAATATTACCTACCCGTATTACCCGCGCGGAGCCAACCAACTTTGTTTCATAGGCTAATGTAGCGCCCGTCGCTAAATCTATATAAGGTTCGCCTTGACGATAAATACCATAATTTGCCGATAACGGAAGAGAACCTTTAACGTATAAGATATGACCTAGCGTACTCATCTTCACATTACGACTGGCTCCCAAAACAATAGGACTGCTATTCAATGCATCTTGATCTAGAGCTTGTTCATATTCAATAAATGGTTCAATCATCGCCAGCGGTAAAGTCGGTATTGCGGTGCTTTTTTGCACAGTCACTCGACTATGTGGTGAGAGTTTTTTTACCCCTTTATCTAACATGAGCATCGGACGCCCTTCAGCATCATATTGTAATGCCAAAACATCACCTGGGTAGATGCGATCCGGATTATTCACTTGCGGATTCCATTGCCATAACTGACGCCATTTCCAAGGGGAACGCAAATATAAGTTAGAAATATCCCATAACGTGTCGCCTTTTTTAACAGTATATTGCTCTGGCGCACTCGATTTTAGATTTAAAGTATCTGCCAATATAGAGAATGAGGCACTCATGGCCATGAATAGCGCAGCAATTGGGTATTTCATTACGGCTTCCTTGAGTTATTTTTAGATATTATCAACCAAAACCTGTTAAAGGGGAACGTGAATGGCTAAAATAAGAACATACAATATCGCATTTTTAGCTCAACTGTAAAAGGTAACCATGGCAAAGTTAGAAGTACTTAGATTTCCAGATGAACGCTTACGCACTGTGGCGCAACCTGTGACTGAAGTAAATGACGAAATTCGTCAAATAGTAAAAGACATGATTGAAACCATGTATGACGAAAATGGCATTGGCTTAGCTGCCACTCAGGTTAACATTCATAAACGAATCGTCGTGATCGATGTTTCTGAAGAACGCGATCAAGCAATGGTGTTAATTAATCCGGAGATCCTTGAAAAAGAAGGTGCTACTATTAGTGAAGAGGGCTGCTTGTCAGTACCTTATTCTTATGCAAAAGTGGACCGTGCAGAAAGTGTCAAAGTTAAGGCTCTGAATGAAAAAGGCGAAGAGTTTCATTACCAAGCCGATGGCTTATTGGCTATTTGTACGCAACATGAACTTGATCATCTAGTGGGCAAATTGTTTATCGATTATTTATCACCACTTAAACGTCAACGTATTCGTAAAAAGCTAGAAAAAGAAGCCAAACTTGCTTCACGTGCTTAACTCTTTTTAATTAAATTTGCATTGGATAACTCAGTGACCTCACCACTACGCATCGTTTTTGCCGGTACGCCCGATTTTGCCGCGCGCCATTTAAATGCCCTTATCAACTCCCAACATAATGTTGTGGGTGTTTATAGTATGCCCGACCGCCCTGCTGGTCGCGGCAAAAAATTAAAAGCAAGTGAAGTAAAGTTACTTGCCATGGAACATGATCTGCCCATATTTCAACCTGAAACGTTTAAGTCTATCGAGGCACAAGCGGAATTGGCAGCGCTTAATGCCGATATAATGATAGTCGTCGCGTACGGTTTATTATTGCCTAAAGCCGTTTTAGACACACCAAAGCTCGGCTGCCTGAATGTACATGGTTCTATTTTACCCCGCTGGCGTGGTGCTGCACCAATTCAACGAGCGTTATGGGCTGGAGATTCTGAAACGGGTGTCACAATAATGCAAATGGACGAAGGCTTAGATACCGGTGATATGCTGTATATTGCGACTTGCCCAATCACAGCGCAAGACACCAGTGCGAGCCTGTATGATAAATTAGCTGAATTGGGCCCGTCGGCATTGCTAGAGACACTTAACTTATTGATGAGCGACACAGCAACACCAATCAAACAAAACGATGACCTTGCTAACTATGCAAAAAAACTCTCTAAAGATGAAGCGAATATAGATTGGACTATGCCCGCAGTACAAATCGAACGTAATATCAGAGCATTCAACCCTTGGCCTGTTTGCTTTACTGTCATGCAGGAACAAGCGGTTAAAATTTGGCAAGCAACCGTGCTCGATGAACAAGGTGATGCAGGAACAATTCTTCGTAGTGACAAACATGGCGTTGTCATCGCATGTGGCGAACAAGCTTTAGCAATTACTCAGTTACAACCACAAGGTAAAAAACCCATGTCAGCACAAGATTTTCTTAATGGTCGTGCTGAGTGGGTTACCACTGGCACTAAGGTAGGTCAATAATGGCGAACGTACGTGCACTCGCAGCTGAAGTGTTGTATCAAGTTGTCGATAAAGGTCAATCTCTCAATACACAATTACCTTTTGCAGCGCAAAAGGTACACGGGAAAGACAAAGCCCTATTGCAACAGATTTGCTATGGCGTATTAAGATACTTACCCACTCTAGAACACTACTGCCAGCAATTACTAGAGCAACCACTAAAAGGTAAACGCCGTGTTTACCAGTTCGTCTTATATGTAGGAATGTACCAGTTGCAACATATGCGTGTACCTGAGCATGCAGCAGTGGCTGAAACCGTCGCCGCGGTCGAGTCAATGCGGGCGCCTGGTTTAAAAGGATTAATCAATGCTATTTTACGTACTTTCCAACGCCAGCAAGCAGAGTTAGAGGCCAGCGCAAATTTAATTCCCGTATGCCAATTCAACCACCCAGGCTGGTTTATCAAAAAATTACAAGCTACATACCCTGATACATGGCAAGATATATTAGATGAAAATCAACAACAAGCACCAATGTGGTTGCGCGTAAATCAACAGCACTACACAACTGCTGAGTACAGTGAGATGCTGGATGAGGATGGTATTGAGCACAGTATGGACGCACAGTACCAAGACGGCATACTCCTCGATAAACCGTGTGATGTGTTCACCTTGCCGGGCTTTAGAGAAGGTGCTTGCTCTGTACAAGATGCGGCTGCGCAGCTTGCCGCCAGACTATTAGACCCACAAGATGATGACTTAATTTTAGATGCCTGTGCCGCCCCTGGTGGTAAAACTTGCCATATACTTGAGTTAGCCGATGCTCGCGTGCATGCATTAGATGCCGATGACCAACGTCTAGAAAGAGTGGAACAAAATTTAAAGCGCATCGGACTGCGCGCAGAATGCATTCATGCGGACGCATCCACACCAGATACATGGTGGGATAGCACACCATATGACCGCATCTTGTTGGATGTGCCATGTTCAGCTACGGGGGTTATCCGCCGTCACCCCGACATAAAATGGCTGCGTCGTAAAACCGACATAGATGACCTTGCCGAGTTACAAGCCTCTATCTTGAAAAATATTTGGCCACTGTTAAAGCCCGGAGGCACATTAATTTACGCAACTTGCTCCGTATTGCCTGAAGAAAATGCACAGCAAGTAGCACAGTTTATTACACAAACCAATGATGCAATACATCATCCCTTGCATGATAATGACACACCTGAACAACCAGGTATGCAATTGTTACCCGGCTTAAGTGATGGTTTTTATTATGCCAAACTCACAAAAAAACAATAACAATAAGTCATAAACTATGAAGATCATTATCTTAGGTGCAGGGCAAGTTGGCGGTACACTGGCAGAAAACCTCGTAGGTGAACAAAACGAAATAACCGTTGTGGATATTGACGGCGATAGGCTACGTGAGTTACAAGACAAATATGATTTGCAGGGGGTCACTGGGCACAGTGCCCACCCTGATGTTTTACGCCAAGCAGGAGCCGAAGATGCCGATATGATCATCGCGGTAACCAGCTCAGACGAAGTCAATATGGTTGCTTGTCAGGTTGCTTATAGTATTTTTAATACGCCGACGAAAATTGCTCGGATCCGCTCTGAACAATATTTGAAATACCGAGAAAAGCTCTTTCATAATGACGACTTGCCTGTTGATCACTATATTGCGCCAGAACAGCTCGTGACTAAATATATTCGCCGCTTAATCGACTATCCCGGTGCACTGCAGGTCTTGCAGTTTGCTGACGGGATGTTGTCATTGGTTGCGGTGAAAGCATATTACGGCGGATTATTGGTAGGTTACGCCCTATCCGCTTTAAAAGAGCATATTCCAAATGTTGATACCCGTGTTGCCGCAATTTACCGTCAAGGCAAAGCAATTAAGCCTTTGGGCACAACGGTTATCGAGGCAGACGATGAGATATTCTTCATTGCCGCAACCAAGCATATTCGTGCCGTAATGAACGAATTACAAAAATTAGAACAATCATATCGAAAAATTATGATTGCGGGCGGCGGCAATATTGGAGCAGGATTAGCACGTTCACTTGAAAAAAATCACAGTGTAAAACTGATTGAAAGAAACCATAACCGAGCTGCGCAGCTATCAGAAATGTTAGATAATACAGTGGTGTTTTGTGGAGATGCGTCTGATCAAGAGCTATTGTCAGAAGAACATATCGAACAAGTTGATGCGTTTATAGCCGTTACTAATGACGATGAAGCCAATATCATGGCTGCGATGTTAGCTAAGCGTATGGGGGCACAAAAAACCATGGTGTTAATTCAACGTGGTGCCTACGTAGATTTAGTACAAGGCGGCGAAATAGACATCGCGATCTCACCGCAGCAAGCCACTATTTCGGCACTACTAACCCATGTACGTCGTGGCGACATTGTAAATGTATATTCTTTACGTAAAGGTGCTGCAGAAGCAATTGAAGCCGTAGCACATGGGGATGAAACAACCTCGAAAGTTGTGGGTCGCTCTATCAGGGAGATTAAGCTTCCTATGGGCACAACCATTGGTGCCATCGTAAGAGATGATGAAGTGCTTATTGCTCACGATGACACCGTAATTATATCAGGTGACCATGTCATCATGTTTTTAATTGATAAGCGTCAAATTAGCGTAGTTGAGAAGTTATTCCAGGTGAGTGCGCTATTCGTCTAGCGCACTCAATTTATTGCCTATTGCTCTTCATGAAATATTGTTAAATCAATCAAGTACTCTTTTAAAATACTTTCCATGGTGTTTTGCTCTCCTGTTAGTCTAATACCAAGGGCAATTGTGTCATCTTGAGGATGCAAGCTACAAATTGAGCCTGATAACGTGATCTGTTGATTATTCTTCCCTTCAAGTAAGACTTTGCAGTCTTGCTCTTTCATATTTTCAGAGTCATTACCATCTTCATGGTGAATATCAAACTGTAACCCAGATAACGATATGTCTTTGATCACCCCAACACAAGAATGATCAGCTAAATTTATCACCGCAGGGATCAAGGTCGGCACACGTGTTTGAGCACGCAAGCAGTACGTTTGTACTTGTTTAGGAGGCATTAAAAAAATCAGTCGCGCAGGGTGAGAAGTCATTGCTTTAATTGTTGTTTTGAAAGCGATGACCTGGCCTTCTCCATGCTCTAATAATGCGCGAACAATGACCTGTGTCCCTTCTTTAATATAATCAACTGCTGCACCGAGGCGTTTAGAGCTAGGAAAGTTCAGCACTAAGAATTGTGCATCCAACTGACCGACAAATTCCGTTTTTAAACGCTTTGAGCCTGCCGGCATGATCACTTCAACATCTATCACACTACCAGCTGGGATCTGCGCAATATGGTGTCCGCTTCCTGCGGCGCTGGTTTTTAACATCACTCAACCTTACTAATATAATGACTAAACCACACAGTTCAGTCCAAGAAATAAGTATATACCTATTATATAAGCCTCAATTAAAAACCGATATTTACTTAAATGCAAGCTGAGAACCGCATATTCATGCTTAGAATAACGTAAGAGAAAGACAGGTGATACTGAAGTCCAAGTATCACCTAATACCATTACCCACGCCAAAATGTTGGGGTAAATAAAACTAATAAAGTAAATATTTCCAATCGACCAAATACCATCGCAATTGTCAATATCCACTTTGCAGTGTCTGTTATATCACCATAATGTGCCGCGACTTCGCCTAACCCAGGTCCTAAATTATTCAAGCATGCAGCCGTTGCTGAAAACGCTGTAATGTTATCCATTCCTGTACCAAGTAGTGCAATCATGATAATTACAAATACCAATGCATAGGCTGAAAAGAACCCCCATACAGCCTCAACTACTTTGTCTGGTAATGCTTTTCGACCTAGCTTAATTGAATAAATAGCGCGAGGATGTACCAATCGATTGAGCTCTCTCACGCCTTGAAGGTACAGCAAAAACACCCGTACTACTTTCATCCCTCCGCCAGTAGATCCTGCACATCCACCAATAAAACTAGAAAAAATCAGTAATATTGGTAAAAATAATGGCCAAGCAGAAAAGTTATCGGTTGCAAATCCAGCTGTCGTGCTAATGGATACAGCCTGGAACAACGCCTGATCTAATGTTTCATCGCCATTAACATATACTTGATTTGACGACAGTACCGCAAAACATAACACGACCAAAGCCAACTGAATAAAAAGAAATACTTTAAATTCAGGATCGCGCAAATATACCCGTACATTTCGACTTGATACGGCCGCATAATGCAATGAGAAATTTATCGCAGCAATGATTAAAAATACCACGCAAATAAAATTAATTAAGGGGCTATCGAAATATCCCATCGACGCATCATAAGTAGAAAACCCGCCAATCGCTATCGTGGAAAAAGCATGGCAAATCGCATCAAACCACCCCATTCCTGCTGCCCAATATGAAACCGTACATGCAGCAGTAAGCGATACGTAAATATACCAAAGGTGCTTTGCGGTATCGGCAATTCGAGGTGTCATTTTCGAATCTTTTACCGGTCCCGGAGTTTCAGCTCGATACAACTGCATACCACCCACGCCGAGCATGGGTAACACAGCCACAGCCAAAACAATGATCCCCATACCACCAAGCCACTGCAATTGTTGTCGATAAAACAATACCGACTTAGGCAAGTGTTCGATGCCAGTCAGCACCGTTGCGCCTGTCGTGGTAAGCCCCGAAAACGCTTCAAATACCGCATCAGCTAGAGACAAACTCGGTGTTTGTAAAAAGATCAACGGGACTGATGCAAATGACCCTAACACCAGCCAAAATAGTACAACGATTAAAAAGCCTTCTCTTGCCTTTAAATCCCCCTTCTCTTTACGGTTAGGATAATATGCCAACATACCTATCACAATGCTAAATACGAAGGCTAAAACGAATGGTACACCACCACCGTCTTTATAGATCAATGACACCAAAGCTGGTGGTACCATAGTAATACTAAACAATGCCACCAGCTGGCCAAGAATTTTAATGATGGTACGAAATTGCATGCTGCTTTTCGCTTTTTCTGATTATTAGAACTAATTTAGCACCAATTGTCTTATTCTTTGATAGTTAACTCAACTACACCGTTACTTAAATCAAAAATTTCTTGTTGAGCTTGGCGCGCCTGACGATGATCAATACTAATTTTCCAGCAAACCGACGCACTATATTCTTTATCTATCGCTAAAATAGTAAAGTGTGACTGTAAGTACTGTTCAATAATACCTTGCAAGGCATAATCAGATTCGCCTTGTAATATAATTGAAGGTATTTTTAAGCGAGTTTCGAGTTCAGCAAGGGCATTATTTAGCGACCCACCATACGCACGTACTAGTCCACCGGTACCAAGTTTAATGCCTCCAAAATAGCGTGTCGTCACTGCCGTGATTTCTCCAAGCCCGGAGCCAGTTAGTACATTCAGCATCGGTTTACCTGCGGTCCCATTCGGCTCACCATCATCAGAAAACCCATAAACATGACTACCTCCTGGCTGTCCCGCAACATGCGCCCAACAATTATGTCGCGCATCAGGGTAGTCCTCATTTATTTTTTTGATAAATGCTTTAGCATCGTCAAGCGTTGGCGTATGTGCAATATGCACTATAAACGTACTTTTTTTAATTTCTTCTTGGAACTTTAATGTATCACTCGGGATGTAATATTCTGACATACAATAATTGTGTACCTTAACAACAAAAGGGAGCTTTATGCTCCCTCATTCTAATTTAAACTTGCATAACCTTAATCTAAGTTCAAATCTCGTGTCATATTCTCTAGTTGGTCATCATGCACAATGATGTTATCTTCAATTCGAATACCGCCAAAAGGTTTTAACTCTGTTACTTTGTCCCAATTGATGTACTGCTTATTGTCTGTGTCTGCTAAATCTCTCAATAATGAATCAATGAAATATAACCCAGGTTCAATGGTGAATACTTGATTGGCTTCAATTTTACGAGTACAACGCAAGAACGGATGACCTTCAGGTGGATCTTGATGGGTACCATGCTCGTCAGCCATAAACCCACCCATATCGTGTACTTGCAGACCTAGATGATGACCTAAACCATGAGGGAAAAACGTTGACGTAATACCTTTAGTAACAATGTCTTCTGCTGGTAGCTTTACAATATTAAAGTCAGCTAAGACTTGGGCAACACGATTGTGGCAATCAATATGCAGTTCACCATAGAGTTTTCCTGGTTGTAATGCCTTACCTAATGCGATTTGATGCTCATTCATGACTGACACTAAATCGGCAAACTGTCCTTGTTTAGCATAATCATAGGTACGTGTGATATCAGATGCATAGCCATGAAAGTTTGCGCCTGCATCAATTAAGAATGATCGATGTTGCGCAGGTGCCTGACGATCAAAGTGGGTATAATGTAAAATTGCACAATTTTCATTTAGTGCCACTATATTGCCATACGGTGTATCATTTTCCATATGTGATGTTGCATTCAAATAAGCTTGCTGAATACCAAACTCGGATGCCCCTGCATAAAAAGCGTCTCTTGCTGCAGTGTGACCAAGCACAGCTATACGGTTTGCTTCACGTAAACACACTAACTCATACTGTGTTTTATAAGCACGATGAAAATGCAGATAATTCATCACTGGCTCTGGATTCATTTGTGTAAACCCGAGCGCTTGTGCAACCTCTAAGTATTCACCGATATATCCATAACCGGCTTTATCATAAGGTAAAAACTTTTCAACTTGATCAGGTTTTAATAATAATTCGATATCAAAATAATCAGCCCAAAAATCGCTCGGCTCATCTGGTACTTTATGCCAAAAATCAACCGGACGATAAAATATCAACTTTGGTTTATCTGTGCCGTTCACGACTAACCAACAGTGGGGGTTATCTATTACCGGTAGCCACGCCTTAAATTGTGGGTTTACCTTGAACGGATAATACATATCATCTAAGAATTGACGTTTAGCTTGACCTGAATGGATCACAAGCCCTTCCAATCCTTCACGTTCTACGATTGTTTTTGTGCGCTGCTGTAACGTTGCAATATGCTCAGCATAATATTGTGCTAATTGTTCCATGGTGTACCCATTAAGTTTAATCTACCAATAAATCCAGTCTATCATAAGCGCTAAAAGCCAATCCAGCGAAGTCGCTAGATTGACTCTGTGGTAATACTTGATTCGACTCAGCCACCAATTTTCATATCCAAGATTGGTGCCAATACATTACCATCGCGACCCATTTTAGTGTGGTAAACTTGGCGGTAAGCAAAGACATTTTTAACATAATCACGCGTTTCTTTGTATGGGATCAATTCAATCCACAACTCTGCAGGCATCGCTTCATCTGGCAACCATTTTTTAATACGGTGATATCCCGCATTATAAGATGCAGTAGCCAGTATTTCATTTCCACCATTCTTCTTTTTTAAATACTCTAAGTAGTCAGTCCCTAAACGGATATTGGTAACTGGCTGAAATAGCTTTGTCTTAGAAACGCGTTGTTTACTTACATAACGCGCAGTGCTAGGTAGCAATTGCATTAACCCATAGGCATTAGCATGAGAGCGCGCATCAGGGGCAAAAGAGCTTTCACGACGCGCAACCGCGATACTCCAAGCCACATCAATATGGCTCTTTTCACTGTAACGATTAAATAAATCTTGATACGCAAGTGGGAAACGTAAATCGACATAGTCCCATGCTTTGATTTCTGCCAATGTATAAATAGTACTATCATACCAATCAAGATCAGCGGCCAATGTAGAGGCTGCTAATTTCTCTGGTATACTCGATGTATTCGTCAAATAGTTCCACTCTCTCCTCGCTTCAGTATAACGTTTCATTTCATAGAGTGCTTTTGCACGTTTAAAACCGGGCGCTTCTGACACTTTAATCAATAATTCAGGAGAAACATCTAAGGGCTTAGCGTTAAGAGATATAGGTAAACCAAGCCGTTCTGCTGCTAAAAAACCGTAGTAATCTCTTTTAACAGCAAGACTTTGCCACAATTGCTTTGCTTTGGATTCGTTGCCGCGATGAGCATGACTATATGCTAACCAATACGTTTGACCGTTACTTAAGTTTTTCATGGGTGTAAACAAAGCCGTGATCCCTGCCCAATCCTGCTCTTTGAGCATATTACCCATCATCCATTGCTTTAATTTACTATCTTGGTTTTCAGACGGAACTTTATTCAACCAAAATCGCGCTTGTGGGTGGCCTTTCGATGCCAATGCAAGAGCAAAACGATATGCGACGCTGTCTTTTTGTGATTGCGTGAAAGGAAACATTTTTTGCAACTTATCCCAAGCTTTGAGCGCTAACTTCTGATCCCGCCAAATTAATCTGCGTACGCCATAAATTGCAATTTCAGCCTCTTTTATGGAGCGCTTTTTAAATCGGTATAACCCCGCAGCAGCACTTGGATCCCGCCTAACGGTCGCATATAAATCAGCTAGGTACGCCTGCTCCTTTGGTAACAAGGTTTTTAGATAACGTAGCAATGATGTTTGCCCCCCTTGCGCAGCTTTGGTAATTCGCTGCCATACCATGTCGTCGGTTCTATATCCTGCATTTTGCCATTGCTTAAATAAGCTATTACACGCACGAGGCTGGGATTTGCCCACGACCCAAAGTGGTTCGACCTGATTTAAAATGGCTTTTTTTGGCGCGCCTAAATCTAGCTGATATTTTAGATAGCTACAGTGCAACTCTGCATCTTTAGTAGGCTGGTAATACTCAACGAATAACGCTTTTTTACTTCGCCTTTTCAGGTACTTTAGCCAACTAGAACGCACCGGCCACTCTAGGGGAGTACCATCATACACACTAAGAAAATGCGCAATTTCCGCTTGATACTTTAGCTTGCTATTACGTTTATAAAAAGCCAGTTCCACATACGGTTTTAACGGATGATTTAGCGTTTGTAAGGACCGTTTAAACGCCTTGTGCTGTCCAGACCAAGCAATTCGCTCAGCAGCTTTAAATGCTTTATGAGTGTCATCTGCACAAGAAAACCAGCTAAATAGCCCAAGACTGGTAGCAGCAACACTCAAGATCCATGATTTCATAATGACCTAAATTGATTAAGTAAAATAATATGCGGACGTACCACACATGCTTTTGTAATACAGTAATTATCTAAAAATTCCACAGTATAGTGACTGCGCACATCTATACTGAAGGTGAATAAAATCAACATCTCCACCTTAGCATCAAAATTTACGCTTTTTAAGGAGATGAGAAATACAGCATAAATTTTTCATTGCAATTTTTATTTAAAGCGGCCAAACTGGGTGAAATAGCAACTCATCGTACCAGTGTTACTACACGGGAGAACAAGCATGTTATATAAGAGTGAGTCCTTTGTTGTTGATTTCTGCAAAGGCAAAATCGCTGAATTTAGGTTTTGTATGCCAGGTTCGGTCAATAAACTATCTCAACAAACCCTATCAGAGTGCGCAAACGCATTTGCCGAATTACGTCAACGTGACGATATAGACGCAATGGTATTTACCAGTGATAAAGATCACTTCATCATTGGTGCTGATATATTTGAATTTTTACCGACCTTCCAGCGCCCAGAAGAAGAACTTATTGGCTGGATAAAAGACGCAACCGATGTATTTGATGCCATCGAAGATTTACCGTTTCCTACTGTATCTGCCATCAATGGTTTAGCGCTTGGTGGTGGGTGTGAGTGGTTACTTGCTACTGACTTTCGTTTAGCCAGTACCTCAGCAAAAATTGGCTTACCTGAAGTCAAACTTGGGATCATGCCTGGATTTGGCGGCACAGTACGTTTACCAAGAATTATTGGTGCTGACAACGCCATGACCTGGATAACGACAGGTAAAGAACACCGTGCCAATGATGCCTTAAAGGTTGGTGCGGTAGACGGCGTGGTTGCACCAGAAAAACTATTCGATGCGGCTATTCGCGTACTAGAACAAGCTGTAGCAGGTAAACTCGACTGGCAATCTAAGCGCCAAGTAAAACTTTCACCATTGAAGCTAAATAAAGTAGAGCAAGGCATGAGCTTTGCGATGGCTGAAGGCATGGTAATGGGTAAAACCAAAGGTCATTACCCAGCGCCAGTTATGGCAGTAAGAACCATTAAAGCAGCCGCAAATAGCACTCGCGATGAAGCAATGGCCATTGAAAATGCCAATTTTGCCAAGCTTGCGAAAACAGCGGAAGCTGCCGCACAAACCGGTATCTTCTTAGCAGACCAATACATCAAAGGCGTTGCTAAAAAGCAAGCTAAAGCATCACAACTTGAGATCAAACAAGCTGCGGTACTCGGTGCGGGCATTATGGGCGGAGGCATTGCTTATCAGTCTGCGTATAAAGGCACACCGATTGTCATGAAAGACATCAACCAAGCGGCGCTTGATTTAGGCATGAATGAAGCGGCCACCATTCTTGGTAAAAAAGTAAAACGTGGTCATATGGCCATGGATAAAATGGTCGCAACACTTGGTAAAATAAAACCAACGCTTGACGATCGTGATTTAGCCAATTCTGATATTGTGGTTGAAGCGGTCGTAGAACACCCGAAGGTAAAACAGACGGTGCTAGCCGGTCTTGAAGAACAGCTGCCAGAAGGCACTATATTAACGTCAAACACATCCACCATTTGTATTGACGAATTAGCAACTGCGCTAAAACGTCCAGAAGATTTCTGTGGTATGCACTTTTTCAATCCAGTGCCAAAGATGCCATTGGTTGAAATTATTCGCGGTAGCAAAACCTCTGATGCAACCATTAACGCGGTGGTTGATTATGCCTTAAAGCTTGGTAAATCACCTATTGTTGTTAATGACTGCCCCGGCTTCTTTGTAAACCGGGTTTTATTCCCTTACTTTGCAGGCTTCAGTCAACTTGTGGTTGAAGGCGCCGACTTTAGTAAAATAGATAAAGTGATGGAAAACGTATTTGGTTGGCCGATGGGCCCCGCTTACTTGCTCGATGTGGTAGGTATTGATACTGCTAATCACTGTACTGGTGTTATGGCGGATGGTTTCCCACAGCGCATGGCACGCCAAGAAAAAGATCCCGTTGCCGTATTGGCGAATGCAGAACGTTATGGTCAGAAAAATAAAGCCGGCTTTTATCAGTACGCACCAGACAGAAAAGGTCGTCTGAAAAAATCTAAAGATGCTGCAAGCCTTGAATTACTAGCAAGTATCTGTGAATCACCCAAAGAGTTCGACAAACAAACCATCATTGAACGCTGTATGGTGCCGATGCTGAACGAAGTCTTACTATGCTTACAAGAAGAAATTGTTGCCTCTGCACAAGAAGCAGATATGGCACTGATTTACGGTATTGGTTTCCCACCATTTAGAGGCGGTGCATTCCGTTACTTGGATCAAGTGGGACTGGCTAACTTTGTTACAATGGCAGATAAATATGCGCACCTAGGTGCCATTTACCAAGTGTCTGAACAAACCCGTGAGTGGGCAAAACAAGGTAAAGTGTTCTATTCAGTGGAGGGTCAATAATATGTCTGCAATGCAACAAGCTGTAATCGTCGATTGTCTGCGTACCCCTATGGGTCGGTCTAAAAATGGCGTATTTAAACATCGTCGTGCTGAAGATTTAAGTGCACATTTAATGAAGGGCTTACTTGAACGTAACCCTGCTGTAGACCCTGCATCTATTGATGATATTTATTGGGGCTGTGTCCAGCAAACATTAGAGCAAGGCTTTAATGTTGCCCGTAACGCAGCGTTACTGGCTGGTATTCCTCATTCAGTACCTGCGGTCACCGTAAACCGTTTATGTGGCTCTTCAATGCAAGCTTTGCACGATGCTGCAAGGGCAATTATGACCGGTGCTGGTGACACTTACCTTATTGGTGGCGTTGAGCATATGGGCCATGTTCCTATGACGCATGGTGTTGACTTTCATTCAGGGTTATCAACGTCGATTGCCCAAGCATCTGGTGTAATGGGTCTCACCGCAGAATACTTAGCAACACTGCATGGCATAAGCCGTGAACAGCAAGATAACTTTGCATATCGCTCACACCAACGTGCGCATGCAGCGACGGTTGAAGGCCGCTTTAGCCGTGAAATATTACCAATGCAAGGTCACGATGACGATGGCGTGCCAGTCCTTGTCGAGCATGATGAAGTCATTCGCCCAGAAACAACCGTAGAAGGTTTGGGTCAATTACGCCCTGTTTTCAATCCAGCATCAGGTACTGTGACAGCGGGTACTTCATCTGCCTTATCTGATGGGGCTTCCGCCATGTTGGTAATGAGCGAAGAAAAAGCCAAAGCACTGGGGTTGCCTATTCGCGCACGAATAAAGTCAATGGCGGTGGCTGGATGTGATCCATCCATCATGGGTTATGGTCCAGTTCCAGCAAGTAAAAAGGCGCTAAAGCAGGCCGGAATAAGCATTGATGATATTGACGTAGCCGAATTAAACGAAGCATTTGCTGCACAATCATTACCGGTATTAAAAGACTTAGGTTTATTAGACGTCGCGGACGAAAAAGTAAACCTTAATGGCGGCGCCATTGCCTTAGGTCACCCGCTTGGCTGTTCTGGCTCACGCATTAGTACATCCCTAATTCATATTATGGAAGACAAAAACGCAAAGTATGGTTTAGCCACAATGTGTATTGGTTTAGGCCAGGGCATTGCGACCGTATTTGAGCGCGTCGAGTAGACAATACCGACAAACCCTTTCAACTTGGTGACAAAGGCAAAGTGAGCACATCGCTTTGCCTTTTTTCGTGCTGATATAATGGTAAACCCATTTATTTTCAGCTTTTTCTAAGGGGTGGTTTATTTGTCTAAAAACACTGGTTAAAATAGCGCACAAAATCATTCAGTGTCAGCTAAGCGAGTTAACTCATGCCATTTTCAAACCCAGACCATACGTTAGATGCCATTGGCCTGCGCTGCCCTGAGCCTGTGATGATGATCCGCGGTATGGTCAGAAAAATGAATACCGGTGAAACACTCTTAATTGTCGCTGATGATCCATCAACAACCCGTGATATCCCCAGCTTTTGTGAGTTTATGGATCATACCTTAATTGCCCAAGAAACTGCCGAAGCACCCTATAAATACCTGTTAAAAAAAGGCTGCTAGCCTAATCCTTGACTCTCAAAGAAAGATTATGCTAAATTTAATTTCCCAAATATTGGGAATCTTTCATAAATAACATAAGGACAGTTAAAAATGAAATTGACTTTAAAAACTCAAAAACTTAAACACTTAAACACTTAAACAACAAACAAGTTAGTAATAACCAAACACATTTGGTAGCTGGCGCAGGTGAAAACCGCGTATTTAACGGCACCCAAGGCATGAGAGGATCATGCGAAATAAAGTGTAAATACTATTAATAAATACCATTAGTAAATAGAAAGAGTAAAATATACCGTACATTTTACTCTTTTTTAATCATCACCTTAGGCGATCGATTATCAGAATAGTCTAGCGTGATCTTATACCAACCCTTTTTTTTCGGCATAAAGTTAAAGTAATTATAAACTGTATCGCAGTCTGCTAATTGAGGTTGATTTAACCGCAATGTCCCCTGTACTTTATACCCGCAATTAAACCCTTTTGACCATGCATCATCCGCAAGTTTAAATTCATATACTTTACCAGGCGTCATAAACTTCGCTTTGACTGAATATACACCTTTCTTCGACTCTTGCAGCATATAATGCGATTCCGCATCCCACAAGGTAAAATCACCTCGTAAGTACATCGGTCTATTTAATTCTTGAGCTACTGTCGTATTTGTTTGCTGAGAGTCTGTAATTCGTACCTGATTTGCGCAAGCTGACAATAACAGCATTAATAAAACTGTACTGAGCTTTTTCATATTACAACTCCAGTGTCTTCGATTTAAATAATAAGTAAGTACACGCTATACCGTATAACAGTGCATATGGTAATAAAAAAGCCAGCTTATTGCTGGCTTTTAACGTAACAAATTACTTATTTTTGTAATACAGAAATATCTGCAGTGTTTAAGAATAAGCGACTAAGCTGGCTGAGTAATGCTAAACGGTTATTTTTAACCGCATCATCATCCGCCATCACCATTACGTTATCAAAGAAGTCATCGACGGCATCGCGCAAGCTTGCAAGACGACTTAATGCATGTTGATAGTCACCTGCCGCATACACAGGTGCCAACTCAACGGTCAGAGCACTCACTTGTTGTGCTAATACTTGCTCAGCGGGTTCAGCTAATAGTGCATCATTAACTTGTGCGTCACTGGTGACGTTGTTTTTAGCCAAGATATTATTCACTCGCTTGTTCGCGGCTGCCAAAGCATCCGCTTCAGAGAGAGCTCTAAAATGACTAACGGCTTTAACACGACGATCGAAATCAATAGGCGATGTTGGTTTGCGAACCAGTACCGCTTGAATAACATCCACACTTATACCTTCGTCTTGGTACCATGCTCGAAAACGACCTAGCATAAATTCGAGGACATCTTCTGCCACGTGGTCATTACTTAACTTATCAGCAAAGAGGGTTTTTGCTTTCGCTACGATGTCATTAATATCTAACGGCAGCTCTTTTTCAACCATGATGCGCAATGCACCAATGGCTGCACGACGAAGTGCAAATGGGTCTTTGTCTCCTTTAGGTGCTTGACCTATCCCAAAAATACCCACAAGCGTATCGAACTTATCAGCAAGTGCTACCGCATAGCTAATTGGGTTTGACGGTAATGCATCCCCCGCAAAACGCGGCATATATTGCTCATTCTGTGCTAATGCCACATCTTCCGCTTCGCCGTCAATGCGTGCATAATGCATTCCCATCACGCCTTGCACATCCGTAAATTCCATGACCATTTCAGTCATTAAGTCAGTTTTACTCAAAAGACCTGCACGCTCTGCCAACGTTTTATCAGCGCCAACTTGCTCAGCAATATAACCTGCTAAAGCCGCAATACGCTCAGACTTATCTTTAAGCGTACCTAGTTGCTTTTGAAATAATACAGACTCTAACGAGGTTAACCTGCTTTCAAGTGTTTTCTTTTTATCCGTCTCAAAGAAGAATTGCGCATCGGCTAAACGAGGGCGAACCACTTTTTCATTACCGGCAATAACGACATTTGGATCTTTACTTTCAATGTTAGACACAAACAGGAACTTGTTTATTAAGTTGCCGTCTTGGTCTAACAACGGGAAGTATTTTTGGTCATCTTTCATGGTGTAGATCAGGGCTTCTGATGGTACATCCAAAAAGGCTTCTTCAAATGAGGCTGTTAATGTTACCGGCCATTCAACTAATGAAGTCACTTCATCAAGTAAATCTTCATCCATCGCCACTTGCGCATGAACCTCTTTAGCGGCTGCTTCTATCTGCTCACGGATCAGGTTTTTGCGTTTGTCATAGTCAGCTATCACATACGCCCCCTTCAATACCTCAAATGCATCATCGGCATGCTTAATTGATACACGTGCTGGATGGTGAAAACGGTGACCTTGTAATTCATTACTAATTGATTTACCCAGTACTTCGCCGCTGACCTGTGTACTACCGAGTAAGGCAGCCACAGTATGTACCGGGCGAATGAACTGAGTCTTATTGGCCCCCCAGCGCATGGGTTTTGGAATAGGTAACTTAGCAAGTGCTTTAGCAATAACATCCGCAAGTAGTGCAACTGACTGTTTGCCAGATACGGTCGCACGATGTAATAACCATGCACCTTTATCCGTTTCTAGTGTTTCAGCCTCACTGACGTCAATACCACACCCTCGTGCCCAACCTTGTGCTGCCTTGGTCGGATTGCCTTCAGCATCAAAAGCAGCCTTAGTAGCAGGGCCACGTTTCTCCACAACTTTATCTTGCTGCTGGGTTTCTAATGCAGACACTTGCACACCCAAGCGGCGTGGTGACGCGTACCAATTGACCTGATGAAAGCCTAATTCTAATGATGTCAGTTCTGCTGACATATTATCAGCAAATGCTTGTGCAAGCTTGCGCAATGCTTTTGGTGGTAACTCTTCAGTACCAATTTCTACTAATAGATTTTCAGTCGACATTGCTTAATCCTTACAAAGCGGGAAGCCAAGCGCTTCTCGAGCATCATAATATGCTTGTGCACAGGCTTTAGATAAAGCGCGAACACGTAAAATATAACGTTGGCGCTCAGTCACAGAGATCGCATGACGCGCATCTAATAGATTGAATGCGTGTGATGCCTTCATAACTTGTTCATATGCAGGTAATGGTAAACTTGCTTCAATCAATTTTTGACTCTCTTTCTCACAATGGTCAAATTGTGCAAATAGAGCATCGACATCTGCATGCTCAAAATTATATTTCGACTGCTCGACTTCGTTTTGATGGAATACATCGCCATAGGTTACTTTACCCATAGGGCCATCAGTCCATACCAGGTCATAAATACTATCTACACCTTGTATATACATGGCTAAACGCTCTAAACCATATGTGATTTCGCCTGTCACCGGCGCACACTCAATACCACCTACTTGTTGGAAGTAGGTAAACTGAGTCACTTCCATACCATTGAGCCAAATCTCCCAACCCAAACCCCATGCACCAAGTGTTGGAGATTCCCAGTTATCTTCAACAAAGCGTACTTCATGCGTTAACGTATCAATGCCCACAGCTTCCAATGATCCTAAATAGAGCTCTTGAATGTTCTCCGGCGATGGCTTTAGCACAACTTGGAATTGGTAATAGTGCTGTAGTCGGTTCGGATTTTCACCATAGCGGCCATCAGTTGGACGACGACATGGCTGTACGTACGCACTCGACATTGGCTCTGGGCCAATTGATTTTAAAAACGTCAGCGGGTGAAATGTTCCCGCGCCTACTTCCATATCTAATGGCTGAGCAATGATACAGCCTTGCTGTGCCCAGTAATCCTGTAATGCCAGGATCAACCCTTGAAAGGTTTTAACATCGTATTTTTGCATAGTTGGCTTAATTATATTATTTGGTTCATGACTAAACCCGTATTGCACTGTTTTTACTTACATCAGTGAAGGGTTTCAAATGAGTGAAAATTATGCTCAGTATACCGCGAGCGCAGCATGGTTTTAAGCGTTAGACACAAAAAAAGGAGGGAAAACCCTCCTTTTTTTCATTTTTCTGTCACTTAGAATTATACGTCTAAGTTAACCACTCGCAGTGCATTTGTCTCGATGAACTCTCGGCGAGGTTCTACCTGATCACCCATTAAAGTAGCAAACAACTGATCTGCTGCAATCGCATCTTCAATTGTAACACGTAGCATACGACGGCCACCTGGATCCATGGTTGTTTCCCACAACTGACTTGGATTCATCTCACCGAGTCCTTTATATCGTTGTGTATACAAGCCACGCTTCGATTCATTGATCAGCCAGTCTAAGCCATCGACAAAGTTATCGACTTCAAGAGTTTTCTCGCCACGCTGAACATATCCACCATCACCGATCAAGTTCGCTATATTTTTACCTGTATTGGCAATACGTACATAGTCTTTAGAAGTAATAAAGCTATGATCTAGCGTATACGCTTTATCTACACCATGCTGGCGAATTTTAATAACGGGGTAATATAAACTGCGCTCTTCATCAAATTTCACATCAGCTTCAAATATAGTGGCATCTTCATCACGCTCAACTAAATCCGCTATGAATGATTCTGTCCATTGCGTTACTTTTGTTTGCTCAGCTAAGTCAGCTTCTGTTAGCTCTGATTGATAAATCAGGCGATTAGTCACCGATGACGGGAACTTACGGTTTAATCGCTCAATGATTTTCACGGTATTTTGATAATCATCAACCATGATTGCCAATGGTTCTCCCTCTATCGCAGCTGCACCTTCAGTTGGATACAACGCAGCACCATTAAGCGCTAATGCAGTAAGGTATACCGTTAGGGCTGCGTCATCTTTAATATATTGCTCTTGCTTACCTTTTTTCACTTTATATAAAGGTGGCTGGGCAATATAGACATAGCCACGCTCAATGATTTCAGGCATTTGGCGATAGAAGAACGTCAGAAGCAATGTACGAATGTGAGAACCATCCACATCCGCATCCGTCATAATGATAATACGATGGTAACGTAACTTTTCAGGGTTATATTCATCACGACCAATACCACAGCCCAGCGCAGTAATCAGTGTTGCTACTTCTTGTGAAGACAACATTTTGTCAAATCGTGCTTTTTCAACATTCAGTATTTTACCTTTCAACGGTAAAATTGCCTGATTCTTACGATTACGGCCTTGTTTAGCCGATCCACCTGCTGAGTCACCCTCCACTATATATAGTTCAGAAAGTGCAGGATCCCGTTCTTGGCAATCTGCCAATTTGCCAGGTAAGCCAGCTAAATCCATCACACCTTTACGGCGAGTCATCTCTCTTGCTTTGCGTGCCGCCTCTCTTGCACGAGCAGCATCGATGATTTTACTGACAACAATTTTGGCATCTGCAGGGTTCTCAAGTAAGAACTCCCCCAATTTTTCACCCATGGCTTGCTCAACTGCCGTCTTCACTTCACTTGAAACAAGTTTGTCTTTTGTTTGTGAAGAGAACTTTGGATCAGGTACTTTTACACTAACAACAGCCGTTAGTCCTTCGCGCGCATCATCGCCGGTTGCATTACTATTGGTTTTCGCTTTCTTGTGAAAGCCTTCTTTTTCCATGTACGTATTCAGTGTACGCGTTAATGCCGAACGAAAACCTGCTAAGTGTGTCCCACCGTCTCGCTGTGGAATATTGTTGGTAAAACAATAAATATTTTCTTGGAAACCATCATTCCACTGCATTGATACTTCAACACTTGTGCCATCTTCACGTTCACTCGTGAAATGGAAGACACTTTGATGAACAGGTGTTTTTTTACGATTCAAATAAGCCACAAACGCTTGGATACCACCTTCATATTTAAAGTGGTCTTGTTTATTCTCCTCACGTTCATCATTTAAGATAATGCTAACACCAGAATTCAAAAATGAGAGTTCACGTAATCGCTTAGCTAAAATATCGAAATGGAAGTTTATATCAGTAAAGGTTTCTGAACTTGGCCAAAAGCGTAATTCAGTTCCTGTAGTTTCAGACTCACCTATAACAGCCAATGGCGCATCAGGTACACCCATTGAATACGTTTGTTGATGCACCTTGCCTTCTCGGCGGATTGTTAATTGTAGTTTTTCAGAAAGTGCATTTACAACAGAAACACCGACACCATGTAAGCCACCTGATACTTTATATGAGTTATCATCAAACTTACCACCAGCATGTAGTACAGTCATAATAACTTCTGCGGCAGATACACCTTCTTCTTCATGAATAGAAGTTGGAATACCACGACCATTGTCGCGCACGGATACAGAGCCATCAAGATGAATTGTTACAAAGATATCGTCACAATGACCAGCTAATGCTTCATCAATTGAGTTATCAACAACTTCAAATACCATATGATGCAGACCGGTGCCATCATCTGTATCCCCTATATACATTCCTGGACGCTTTCTTACTGCATCCAATCCTTTCAGTACTTTAATACTGGATGAATCGTAATTTTCAGACATGGTTTCTTCCAATTATTTTGTTATTAAGCTGCCATGTTTCACGTGGAACATTTTTAGTTCACGTTTCATCGGTTCCACAACAGCAGAAATACTTTCAGCGGTGATTGCAGTAATAAACAGTTGAGACTGACACTGCGACAATAATGTCGACACGTACTGCATAGTTTCTTCACCTAATTCTGAAGGTAAGTCGTCGATAAGCAATATCGACTGCTTATCGGTTTCAGATTCAATTAAGCTATTCTGTACAACTTTAAGCGCATATAGAAGTAGTTTTAATTGACCCCGAGATAAAATACTTTCTACACTATGGCCTTGAATATAAAAACTGAAATCAGCTTTGTGTGGCCCTTTGGTTGTATAGCCTAGCTTTGTATCGCGGTGAAACTGTTGTTTCAATGTGACAGCTAAGCTTTCTTTCCACCCTTCATCATAGCGCAATTCAAGCCCTGAGAATACGGGTATTTGACTAACTATTTTATCAAAAAAAAGCGTTTTAAACCTACTTATATACGCTTCTCGGTGGTTATTTATTTTCTCTGCCAATCGTACAAACTCTTTGTCCCAATATTGGATTTGTTCAGCGTAGTTATTGGGTCTTAACTTCAAGAGTGCATTGCGTTGTTTAAGTACTTTGTTGAAATCTTTCCACTCTTGAAAAAAACCATGTTCCACGTGGAACACCCCTAAATCCATAAATTTACGACGTTCTTTAGGGCCACCAAAAAACAAATCATAACTTTCTGGTGTAATCACTTGAACAGGTATTAGCTGGGCAAGCTCAGACACTTTTCGACTTGACTGCCCTTGGATCCGTAAAGAGGTTTCTCCCGAAGAATCTTTACCAATACCAACTGGTATAGACAAGCTAAGATGTTGTTTTTTGGCGTGAACTGAACAGCGAGTCTGTTCGTGTCGGATCAATAATTTATGCCTATTAGTACGAAAAGACTTTCCATGGGAGAGAAAGTAAATGGCTTCTAATAAACTCGTTTTACCACTGCCATTCGCACCAATAATCACATTAATATCTGGACTGGGCTCTAAAGAAATCGCCTCGATGTTTCGAAAGTCACCGAGGCTCAAGTGGGTAAGGCTCATTTTATAAACGCATTGGCATCACAACATACATTGCTTCATCATCTCCAGCGCCCTCAATTAACGCACTGCTATTAGAATCAGCTAAAGTAAATTGTACGTCTTCCGTTTTTATTGTATTTAACACATCTAATACATAAGAAACATTAAAACCTATTTCCAAATCATCACCTTGATAACCCACTTCGACAACTTCTTCTGCTTGTTCTTGTTCTGGGTTATTGGCACTAATTTTTAAAAGGCCACTTGATAAATTGAGGCGAACGCCACGAAACTTTTCATTTGATAAAATAGACACACGTTGAAAAGCACTGCGCAGCCATTCTCTATTGGCAGTAACAAGTTTATCTCCGCCTCGAGGTAGCACACGTCGATAATCAGGGAAGCGCCCATCAACCAACTTACTGGTAAAGGTAAATTCACTGTCGACAATACGCACATGGTTTGCACCAAACTGAATACTTAATAACTCATCGTCAGCTGGCAACAATCGCATAATTTCTTGAACACCTTTACGCGGTATAATTAACTGCCTTTGCATTTCAACAGATTCGGATAGTTTCTTGTGTGCAATTGCTAAACGATGCCCATCTGTCGCGACCGTTTTAATTTCACTGTTATCAACTTCAAATGACATGCCATTTAAATAATAACGAACATCTTGGTTTGCCATAGAGAAATGAGTACTTTCCAGCAACTTACGTAATTCTAATCGCGTTAGCTGAAATTCAACTTCGCCATCCCATTGCTCAAGATTAGGAAAATCTTCAGCGGCCAACGTTGTTAATGAAAAGCGGCTTTTCCCACTGGTGAGTAATAATTGGTGCTCTTGACTTGCCAACTTAATATCAGAGCCATCAGGCAAACTCTTACAAATATCCAGCAACTTTTTTGCGGGTAAAGTGATTTTTGCATCGCTAATTGGCTCATCCAATTGCACTGCTGCGACCAGCTCAATTTCTAAATCGGTCCCTGTCATAGCCAACGTACCATCTTTAATCTCAAGTAGTACATTCGATAAAATAGGTAGCGTATGCTTACGCTCAATTGCACCGGAAACTTGGGTTAGCGGTTTTAAAAACTGCTCTCTAGAAATGGTTATTTGCATAATAAAAACGAGCCCTTAAGACGACAATGTTCTAATCAAATTCTGATAATCTTCTTTTACTTCATGTGATTCATCACGAAGTGCTTTTACTTTACGACAGGCATGTAATACCGTTGTATGATCTCGTCCACCAAAAGCATCGCCTATTTCTGGTAAACTATGATTGGTCAACTCTTTAGATAACGCCATCGCAACTTGGCGTGGACGCGCTACAGAGCGGCTACGGCGCTTTGATAATAAATCAGATACACGTATACGATAATATTCAGCAACAGTACGTTGTATATTATCAATGGTCACTAACTTATCTTGTAGTGCTAATAAGTCACGCAATGCTTCTTTTACGAAGTCAATAGAGATAGGCCTGCCTGTAAAATTTGCATTGGCTATCACACGATTTAACGCACCTTCTAGTTCACGTACATTAGAGCGTAGTTTTTTAGCAATAAAGAATGCAACTTCATGTGGTAAGTTAATATTACTCTGCTGCGCCTTTTTCATTAAAATCGCAACTCGTGTTTCCAGCTCGGGGGGCTCTATTGCTATCGTCAAACCCCAACCAAAACGAGATTTAAGCCTGTCTTCTACTCCCACAATTTCTTTAGGATAACGGTCTGACGTCAAAATGATTTGTTGATTACCTTCAAGCAACGCATTAAAGGTATGAAAAAATTCTTCTTGAGAGCGCTCTTTATTGGCGAAAAACTGAATATCATCAATCATCAAGGCATCAACACTTCGGTAATATCGCTTAAACTCTTCGATTGCATTATTTTGTAGTGCTTTAACCATATCTTGTACAAAGCGCTCTGAATGCATATACACAATTTTTGCGTCTGGCTTTTTAGCCAAAATACCATTGCCGACAGCATGCAATAAGTGTGTTTTACCTAGGCCTGTCCCGCCATAAATAAAAACAGGATTAAATGCCGAGCCAGGATTATCAGAAACCTGAGTTGCGGCAGCTTTTGCCAATTGGTTAGATTTACCCTCAACAAAATTATCAAACGTATAATTTTCTTTAATATTAGGCCGATATGCTGATTTTGGTGCTGGTTCAATCTTTTCAACGGCTGGCGCAGCAACGCTCTGCGTACTTGTTGCAGGCTGTGCACTTACCATCGGTACTTGTTGGGTATCAGCACTAGGTTGTTGACCTAAAATAGGTTTACTACCTACGTCAAAGTGTAACTTTGGCGCTTCATCACCGCAGATCTCAATAAGTAATTCATTAATACGATTTAAGTACTTCTCTCTCACCCAATCAAGCACAAAACGGTTAGGTGCATAAATCGTTAAGGTATCATCGGTACTTTCTGCTTGTAGTGGTCTAACCCACATACTAAATTGCTGAGACGGCAATTCATCTTGCAACACATATAAACAACTTTGCCAAACCGACAGATACACGCTGAACTCCAATACATAGTTAATATTCCCGGGCACCTAAAACAGGTCAAAATTCACCCAGAAATTTTCTTTTATTATCATTAAATTAATAATGGAAGCCGAGTATTATGAATGGATCTTATCCACAACTTCAATGTTGACTTTTCAAAAAATGAGGATCCTGTTGATAAAAAACAATAAACAACTGTTTTAAATGAAATTTTATTTTAGATCCAAGAGTTAGATCATAGCAAAAAATAGACAAGATCTCACTGCTATTTTACGATCATTTTTAGTTTTCCAAAGGTTTTTTCCATATTTCCCCCAAAGCCTGTGGAAAACTCTAATTAGATCAGATCGATCCAGATCTACTGGTACGATCGAAAGATCACCTTTATAATGCGGCAGCTTTATATAATAGCGACTACTAATAACCAACTACGTAGAGACCTACATAGTATTAGTTAAAAAACCACCAGCGCCAGAGATAGTTATTGACTTTCGAGGCAATGGGCATTAATATCTCGCGCTCGCAATGGCACCTGTGCCAGGATCGCGACCTGCATAGGATGTTTTAACTTAACCGATCGGACGGAATTGTTATGAAAAGAACTTTTCAACCTAGCGTTTTAAAACGCAAACGTGCTCACGGTTTCCGTGCTCGCATGGCAACTGTAAATGGCCGTAAAGTACTAGCACGTCGTCGTGCTAAAGGCCGTAAAGTACTTTCTGCTTAATATAAGTGGAAAGCTTTAGCTTTGGCAGGGAGTTACGTCTGTTAACTCCCTCGCATTACTCTCGAATATTTCAAGAACCTGCTCGCGCAGCGACACCTTATTTTACTCTTCTAGCAAAACCTAATGATATTGGACGTCCTCGTTTAGGCCTTACTGTTGCTAAAAAGCGCTGTAAACTGGCTTGCCAACGCAACCGCATCAAACGACTTGCTCGCGAAAGTTTTCGTTTAAATCAGCATAAACTTGATAACATTGATATTGTATTGATGGTTAAAAGCGGTGTTGATGAACAAAGTAATGCCGAGTTAACGCAACAACTTAATAAAATGTGGCGAAAACTCAATGAACGTTGTAAACCGGGAGCACCAAAGCCTAAACCGTTTAAAAAGCGCCCAGCAAAGAATGTAAAAAAAGCAAACTCGCCGCAAAAGCGCGATAATACACCCCGTTCGTAGCTTTAGCCCTTGATTTAGGGTATCTTTAGCTCACCTTTTGAACATTAATAGTATGGCAATGATAATTAAAGTGCTAAAGCCTTGGTTCACCATATTACTTGATGCCCCGAAGCGTATCTTTATTCTATTGATTAAAGGTTACCAACACTTTATTAGTCCTATGTTAGGTCCACATTGTCGTTTTAATCCAACTTGCTCTAGCTATGCCATACAAGCAATTAATTGTCATGGTTTGTTAAAAGGGAGTTGGTTCGCGGTCAAACGCATATTAAAATGTCACCCTTTAAGTGCAGGCGGGGATGACCCCGTACCTGAGAAATCAACCCAAGTTAAACATCAACACGAGAAATAAGAGCTGTTATGGAATCACAACGCACGTTTTTATTTATCGGTTTATTGCTTGTGTCGTATTTATTATTCCAAGAGTGGAATAATGACTACAACCAACCAAAAATCGATACCAGTGCCACAACACAAGTAACTACCCCAAATGTATCATCGGCTGCATCACAAAATGATGTACCTGTATCAAGCCAAGGCGACGTGCCTGTAGCCGCGACTAGAGCAATTCGTTCAGTGATCACAGTAACAACTGACGTTTTAGCGGTACAAATTGATACCAAAGGGGGCGACATTGTTGAAGCTAAACTTCTAAAGCATGCTGAAACGCATGGTAGTGAAGACCCTTACTTACTACTAGGTGAGTTTGAAGGTAAGCAATATATCTCGCAAAGTGGCTTAATTGGCTTAAATGGGCCTGATGCATCACAAGATGGTCGTCCTGTATATACAAGTTCTAATACGCAATACCAATTGAATGGTGATGAGTTGCGTGTGCCTTTAACTTTTGTTGATGCCAAAGGTGTTGAGTTTACCAAAACGTATGTATTTAAAGCTGGTAAATACGATGTAAACCTTGAATATAGCGTTAACAACGCAACAGCAGATCCTATACAAGTGCAATTGTATACTCAGGTTAAACGTACAATTCAGGCCAAAGGCAGCATGGTTGATCAAACCTACCTTGGTACGGCATACGGTACAGCTGAAGAGCCCTATGAAAAATACAGCTTTGATGACATGATTGAAGCGAATCTTAACAAGAATACGTTAGGTGGCTATGTCGCATTTATTCAGCACTACTTTGTAAGTGCATGGGTACCAATGCAAGAGTCAAATAACACCATTTATACCGCAGTGCGTAATGGCCAAGGTATTATGGGGTTAAAAGGCGAGCCGGTGAATGTACAAGCGAATAGTACAGTTAACCTTTCCGCCACTTACTACATGGGGCCTAAAGATGGGGATGCACTAGAAACTATCCACACAGACTTAGACTTAACGGTAGACTATGGTTGGCTATGGTTTATTTCTCAGCCTCTATTCGTATTGCTTAAAATCCTATATGGCTTCATTGGCAACTGGGGTTTAGCCATTATTGCTATCACTATTTTAGTAAAATCGGCACTTTACCCACTGACTAAAGCACAATATACGTCAATGGCTAAAATGCGTATGCTACAACCAAAAATGCAAGCATTAAAAGAACGCTACGGTGATGACCGCCAAAAGTTTGGTCAAGCAACGATGGAACTATATCGCAAAGAGAAAGTTAACCCGATGGGTGGCTGTTTACCTCTATTACTACAAATGCCAATTTTCTTAGCCTTGTTCTATGTATTCTTAGAATCGACAGAGTTACGTCACGCAGAATTCATTTTGTGGCTAACCGATTTATCTGCGGCAGATCCATACTATGTGTTACCAATTTTATTTGGTGCGAGTATGTTTTTAACGCAAAAGCTGCAACCAATGACCGTAACTGACCCAATGCAGCAAAAGATGATGACGTACATGCCTGTGGTATTTACGATATTCTTCTTAATCTTCCCTTTCCCATCAGGCCTCGTTTTATACTGGTTGGTATCGAACCTGATCACCATTGCACAGATGCTTATCATCTACCGCGGGATGGAAAAGAAAGGATTAAAGGTAAGATAAAGCCATTGTAAAACAGCTTTTTTTATCGATCAAACGCCTGCTAACTTGCAGGCGTTTTCAATTATTTCCCCCTGCTAGCATAGATGCTTTACCCCTCTTATTTATACAACCCCCCATTTATACTTTAATATAAGTAACCAGAGGTCTGTATAAGAACTAAAGCGAGTTACCTTTATGCTCAGGTTAAGTAATAACCCTTCAAATTATTACCCCATAAAATAAGATTATTAGTTTAGCGCAGACAGAGGTTTCTCGTGTAATGCAATGAATACGAAACTACTGAACAGTATGCGATAGCGCTTATCTTCATTTCCCATATTCAACGGCTAATTCCCCTCGCCTTTCATTCACTTTTTTATGAGTTTATATTTATATATATCAATTATTTAATTTTTTTTATCTCTATTTTATGTCTATTTGATAGGCTTTACTGAGACCTTATAAAATACTCATCGACAATTTCAAGATTTCATAGAGTTTGTCATGGTTGTTGAATTAGAAACATTGTTATTAAGCCAACTTAATGTACTGCAATTAAGCTGGTGGTTACTTCTGGGCGCTTTTTTTAGTGGCGTATTAGCCAGTTTATCCCCTTGCATTTACCCTCTACTCCACATCACAATTGCTTCATTAGCAACTAGAAATTCCGAACAGCAGTACAAAAAACGCAGAGCCGCGTACTACTGCTTAGGTTTTGCATTAGTCTATGCCGCGTTAGGTTGGTTAGCTGCTCTGTCCGGTAAAATGTTTGGATCTGTCGCCAGTGATCCATGGGTTCAAATTGGTTTTGCTAATTTACTTCTTTATTTTGCTGCCATTCTCAAAGGTTGGTTAGCACTTCCAAACTTACTTTCAAACGTCTCCTTATCGAGTCAAAAGCCGTTTTTCATGGGTGCGGCCAGTGGATTAGTCGCAGCCCCTTGTACCTCTCCTATACTGGCAGGCTTATTACTTTTTGTCGCAGAGCAACAACAGAGTGGCTTTGGTGCGGCACTGCTTTTTTGCTTTGCATTAGGGATGAGCGCTTTGCTATTTATACTGGGCGTATTTAGTCATTTACTCAATGTTCTTCCCAAGTCCGGACGTTGGTTAACGCTCCCACCCACTATTTTTGCACTACTGATGCTATTCATGGCGCAGTACTACTTAATACGCGCCGGACAAGCACTATTCTTTTAATACAATAACGGAAACATCATGAAACGATATTACGCAGTCATATACTCACTACTTTTAATAGGTCTAACACACAATGCCTGTTATGCATCACAACTCATCAAACCACTCGTTTTAAACACAATACAGGGGAAGACAATTCACACTCAAAAAAAAATTACTTACCTAAAGTTTTGGGCCACTTGGTGTCGCTACTGTATAGAAGAGATGCCCCACTTACAAAAAACAGCCAATACAAAGCGGGAACAGACACATGTTGTCTCGATTAACGTGGGTTTAAATCAATCACCTCAATTGGTCAGTCGCTTTCTATCTCAATATAACTATACCTTTCCCACCGTATTTGATGATGGCTCACTCGTGGAGCGATTTAAAATTACAGGCACACCGATTCATATCATTATTGATAAACAAGGGAACATCATCCATCGCAGCGCACTATTAACAGATGAGCTCAAAGCCAAGCTCCTCGACTTAACGACACAAGGAAAATATCATGAATAAACCCCTACTATGGTTCCTTTTTAACATATTGATGATCTGTAATATAAAAATCACTGAAGCTCAAACGGCAATGGCCCATGAAGAAATCGTCTTTATTGATATATGGAGTGAATATGCCGCATTAAGCAACCTTCCAAAATCACACCTTCCACGTCGTTATTTTCAAATAGACATGAACGTAAATACCGCTGATCTGGCACGTTTCATACAAGCATACCCACAATTTAAGACGCTCAAAATAGACAAAAACAACCGTTTAGCAAAACACTTTTCGGTACAAAAAACACCAACAGTGATTAGCTTAAAACAGGGGGAAGTCGTTAATACATATACACCAAATACACTCGTTAGTTTACCAAACAAAGAGCACCTAGTTATCACTGCAGAGCAATTGCGATTCACTAGCTTGCAAAATAGCCATTTTGATTTTAATCAGTCCGACAAGCACCCTACTCGATTATTATTTTTTAGTGATGCGCTTTGCCCCAAACACCACTTACCCGACTGTGTAGAAAAGATTAAAGCGCATAACCAACTTAATTTAAACAGCAAAATAGAAAAGCTCACTATCATTAAGCCTTTTTACGTCTCTATTGCAGATGCACATACTTATAAGCAACAATTTTACATCACTCATCCAGTGATATTTGATAAACATAATGTGCTTTTTAGGCTATTCTCAATCTCTGAACTGCCCTATTGGATATTACTTAATAACCAAGGAAGCGTGATGTATCGAGGTAATACTCCACCAAGTGAAACTTTGCTGCATACACCCCACTACTCAAACACCCATTCAGATTGACAATACACACTGTAAGGTGGTGGCAATAATTGAGGGAGCGAATTCAATTTAACTCCCTCATTTCTTGCTTCTATAAAATGGTGTAATAGATTTTGATCCGTACTTTGCCACTGCAAATGAAAGTGCACTTTAGTTTCAGTCATAGATTTGATAGCACGATCAAAATGGCCTAATTGCCACTGCGCCGCACTTTTATAAATAGCCGTTAATTTATGTTTTGGTTTTTTAATAGCAAATGACAGTGAGTGCTCAAACTGTTCTTGCTGAAGCAAAATATACATTTTAGTGTAGTGTGCATACGCTAGGCTATCGACAAACTTATACACTTTGTACGTCGTAATTGCCTGATCCGTTAATGACATAGCAGCGGTATAGTCTTGTTGATGAACTAATAACCAAGCTAGCAACAATTGCGCATTCGCCTGAGTAATATGGCCACTTTTATTATCCGAAATTAACTTTTCAAACCCTCGTTTTGCATTAATAAAAGATGTTTTGTCAAATATATCTGCTCGTAGCACATTATCCATGTACGCCATCGATATTAAAAACTCAGCTTGTATTGCAATATTAGCTGAGAGAGCATTCATACTTTCTAACTTCCAAAGGGTCGTCAATGCAGCATTCCCCTCATGTAACTGAATATGAAAAAATCCCAAATAGAGTAGTATTTGTTGCTGTAAATACACATTGCCTTGGGTTTTAGCCATATTCAAACTATTGTATAACGCTTCTTTTCTCAGCTCTAACGGTGCTTGATAATTTTGCCCTAATGCAAAGTAGCTTTTCATTAACGGGGCGAGTTGCTTTTGTTGTTGATAATAATGAATCGCGCGATTTATCACCTTTAAATTATCTTCAATGTCTAATTCGGTGTTTTGTTCCAGACCTGCTTGAGGGGGATTTGCAATATAAAATGCACGTTGAGATTCCAATAAACTCACCGACAGTCCCCCATTTATTAATTTCATATTTTGTACCGCTCGATGGTGGCGAGGCCAATCAAACTTCAGCCAAGCCAAATCAGCTTCTAATTGGTACACTTGACCAAGTAAGCTGCGGTGCTTTAATTCGTTGGCAAACTGCATACTTTTTGCTAATCATACCTCTATAGAATCGAAGCGGCCTTCATGTAATAAAAATTGGCCATAATAAAGGTGATATCGAACCGTTAAAAACTCATCACTTTCATCCAAGTCAATACCATCAAAATAATGCTGTGCTAAAGAATATTGCCCCGTTTTCCATAGTAAATTGGCAAGTTCTAACCGTGCAGCTTGATTATTATCATCATGTAATAAAGCGGCTTGAAAAAAGGGGCTTGCCGCGGAGATACCATAATAAGTTAGCGCATGTAACCCACTTAAATAGCTGATCCTTGAATCATGATTTGCTGAAACAACTTCTGTTGATACCGGCTGTACGACACCATTTAATTGTTGCACCAACTCAGTGACCATACTATCTAGCGGTGCAGTCAGATTCTCACTGAATAGCTGACCGTATACCGGTACTTGATTATTACGTGTTATTTGATAATTCAATACATATCGCTGCTGTTGCTGAGTTAAAGACGCTGAGAATACGGTTGTTTTGTCTGGCTTGTATGTATCATTTTGTTGATCAATGAATGTGGCTTCATTCCCAATACTAAAGGTATGCCCTGCACCCTTTTTTAATTGTTGCTGCAGCGTAAAGCCCCACCAATCAAATTCAACCTTCCCTGTTAAATTCTCGATATCCATCACAATAAGTGTTGGTAATGATACCGTTACATGTGCACCTTGTTGCTGCTTTTTATCAAAGAAACTTGGTAGAGAAAGCGGTAATACAACCCCGATCATCGTAATAAACAGCATCATGATAGGGACAAAATTCGATCGAAAAAAGTTAGCCCTATTTAAGTATCGAGCTATTTTGTACTTTCTATGTACCGGACTGATCCAAATATACCCTTTCTGCGGGTAAGTTTTAATAAAGCGCGGGTTCTGG
>NZ_JAGJEF010000041.1:0-41673 GCF_018100875.1 Pseudoalteromonas sp. MMG012 | reverse complement strand
CAAACATTTTCTATTCCAAAACCCTTATCCAAACCAGAGGTTACGTAGGTTGTTGAAAGTCTAATTTTAAACAAACATAAAAAAAGCCCTGAAAGGGCTTTTTTTGTTTTTCATATCTACCGTCAAGATATGAGCAATGTAGCAAGTAAAATAGTAGAGTGACTGAAGCGTGTTACTGTCAAGGGGCGTTGTAGGTAACGCATTTCAGTCGTGGCTGTTAACGTAAGCCATACGTGTTTCATGGTCGAGAAACAAATTGAATACTGCAACAAGCTTGGGCTATGTCGACCCCTCTTGTTGAGACTGATTATCAGTTAGATTAAGGTTGCTGTCAACAACTAAATACAAATAATTATCATTTAATTAATTTGGGAGAGTGACGTAAATTTCAGACATAAAAAAAGCCCTGCAAGGGCTTTTCCGTTTCATATCTACCGTCACAGATATGAGCAATGTAGCAAGTAAAATAGTGGATTGGTAAGGTGAACATAACAAGGGGCGTTGTTTGGTTCACCTGACCGAGCAATTAACGTGTGCTGCACGTGTTTCGGGTCAGAAACAAGTAACAAGACTAAGTATGCATCACTCTTGTTGAGATTGATTATCAGTTAGATATCTGACCCTGTCAACACCTAAATACAAATAATTATCATTTATTTAATGTGTGATTATCGGTAAATTATAGGCATAAAAAAAGCCCGATTAGGGCCTTTCTAGCGTTCATATCTACCGTCACAGATATGAGCAATGTAGCAAGTAAAATAGTGAGTAAGTTAATATATGATTTAATAAGGGGCGTTATTCCACCTATATCAACCTGTGCAGTTAACGTGCGCAGCACGTGTTTCTGGGTCGAGAAACAATCAGAGTAAAATTACAAAGCAAACCGTCAAACTTACCTTGTTGAGATTGATTATCAATTAGATCTTAACCTCTGTCAACTCCTATTTGAAAATAATTCTCATTAACTTGATGGCTGAGGCCTTTAGCCACGTATTGATGTCGTTAACATCGTTTTTCCACCATTGAAACAAATAGTCCGCCCATCTTGATTAAGGTTAGGTAAACTGGAGATCGTTTTGGTTAATAAAATCATTAATTGAACTTAAATAACCTCAGCTCTGGATAAGTGAATTTGCCCAATAAAGCTATTTTTCTCACTCTCGGCGTTGCTTGCATTTGTAATAGCCCGCTATTACTGCATAAAAGCGCCTTGATATTGAACAAAATATCATCATTGGATTGTACGTAAGTTTGTTTACAAAACATTTTCTGTTCCAAAACCCTTATCCAAACCTGAGGTTAAATATTTACTAATTTATATGTGCTTAAGGAGAAATAAATGAAATGGTTTATGGTTTTAGTCAGTGTTTTTATGTGTACACAAACAGTTGCGGTTGATAAGTGGCGTGGGTTATTAGAAATTCAACCTCACGTGTTCTTAACCATAGGGTTTAATGTTGATCCAGTACAAAATACAATGACGTTAGATAGTCCTAATCAAGGGAAGTTCGGTAAAAGTCCTACAGAGTATACTGTGTCAGACAGTGTAATATCGTTCAAAGATACCGATCTCCAAGCTGAATTTAAAGGTCGTATTGAAGGTAGTACATTGGTCGGCTCTTTTATACAAGGCCAGACAATGCCACTGACATTACACAAATTATCAGAGCAAGATCTTAAGCAACTCAAATATGAAGGGGCATATAAAGGTGAGCTTGATATCAACGGAAAACCGCTTCCTGTTATAGTACAGGTTGCTGTAACAAAAGAAGGTTTTTATAGTTCTTTAGATAGCCCAGCTCAGCAAAGCTTTGGCATTCCCCTGAATAAATTCACGATTGATAACCAGAAAATGACATTTAGCTCAAAAATGATAGGGGCCCAATTTAGTGGAAAGCTTGGTAAAGAAGGCTATCAAGGGAAGTTTGTACAAGGGTTTGAAATGCCACTAACTTTGAAAAAAAAACGTCTTTAGCCTATGGCAGTAAACCAGCCATTACACTGAATAATTTAGATGAGCAGCTCGCGATTGTGTTTGAGGACTCAGCCGCCGCAGTGGTGATCTTGGAGCAAGATAAGCGAGCGTTCTTTTTCCATGGCGATAAGGTGAGTTCGGATAGTTTATTTGAAATTGGTTCATTGACGAAACCCTTATTTGCATTATTGGCAAGTCGCTTAGTCGTTGATAAAGTTTGGTCTTTAGATATGCCCATTGCAGATATATTAGGACAGGGGTTTGAACACCACAGCTATACGTTATTGCAATTGTTAACACACAGCTCTGGTTTACCGAGACTACCGAAAAATTTGATGCCATCGAACATCGATGACCCTTACGTGGATTTTGATTCAGCAGATATTAAACAGGCATTGACGTTGCCTATCGGCAAAAAAGGCGACTTTGAATATTCTAATTTTGGCTATGGATTGTTAGGTTGGTTAATGGCAAAAGCATGGGATAAAACACCGCAAGAAATTGTTGATAACTCTCTTTTTAACGCTTTAAATATGTCACATGCTACTTTGGCTTTAAGTCAGTTGAAAAAACAGCAATTATCAGGTCGTGGTTATGATGGGAAACCCGTAGCAAACTGGTATTTTGATAGCTTAGTTGGTGCCGGAGGTGCATTAGCATCTCCTGAAGACATGGCGAATTGGATAAGCGCGTATTGGCAGGTTGAGTCGAGTGATTCTGAATTGTTCCCTATGCTGAAAAATAGTTTAACGCATTTAAATAACACCATGGTGTATGGCTTTAATAAAGGACTGAATGGCAGTTACTTTCATGGCGGAAAAACGGCAGGGTTTACATCAATGGTGGTGTTTGATCCAAGTAAACAGCAAGGTGTTATCGTGATGATTGCAGGCCCGCAGGATGCGGGGACTCTAGCGATGAGATTATTTAAGCAGCTACAAGAAAAAGGTCAATAAGGCAATGATGATGCTACATTATCAATATTTTTTTTCCCAGCGATATGCATTTATTGCTTGTCATATTATGAGCTGGTTGTTTACCTATTTAATGATGACGTTCATTGTCATGCAAAACCCTTATGCCAGTTGGATAGAAACAGTCTACGGGGCCATTTTTATTTTTTCAGGCGCATTAGTCACCTACCTAATACGTTGCCTGTATAAGAAGCATATTCAGCATAGGAGTAACCTCTTTCAGTTTATGTTTTTATGTGTGGGGTCGTGTTTGACGACCTTGTTCGCAACGACTATTTTATTGCTCGGAGTTTTCTTTATAGCGCATATCGGGATATCGCGTCCTATTCCTGCATCGCAATTGGGGTTTGTTATTGAAACTGTCGGGCTCAGCAACGGTATAAATATGCTTGGGTTGGCGATGTTATGGTCGCTTGGGTATTTAGCATTGAGTAAAATAAAATCTCTTAGCGAAGCGCATTCGTTATTGACGGTGAGCCAGTTACAAGCGTTAAATAGCCAACTGAATCCGCACTTTTTATTTAATGCTATTAATGATATTCGCGCGTTGATTTTAGCGCAACCGACCCAAGCAAGAGAGAGTCTCGCTGAACTTGCCGACATGTTGCGATACTCTCTGCAAACAAATCAAGATGACAAAGTAGCGCTAGGTGAGGAACTTGAAAATGCACAACATTACCTAAATTTGTGTAAGATTGGTTTAGCAGAGCGGTTGCAGACTGACATTGATGTGGCAGCAGAGGCCGTCACCTTAAAAGTGCCAAAGATGGTCCTTCAGTTATGCTTAGAAAATGCCATTAAACATGGGATTGCTAAGAACCGAGCCGGCGGGTTGGTTTCTTTAAAGGTACGCTGCGATGAAAAACTATTCATTGAGGTGATGAATCCCTTGATTGAAAATGCGAAACCATCTGGTGGCTTAGGGCTGGCAACCAAAAATATAGAGAAGCGTTTAGCCTTGCTCTATAAAGGAGAGGGTTCCATCAAACGGGTGGTACGTGAACAGCGTGTTGTGACTTGTATCGAGTTACCAAAGGAAGCACTATGAATAAAGTGGTGATTGTTGACGACAGCCATTTAGCTCGACTTGAACTCAGAGCACAGCTTGATGAACTCGGTGGGTTAGATGTGGTGGGGGAAGCACCGGATATCATTGAAGCAAAAGCAGTTATAGAACAACTGCAGCCGGATTTACTCTTACTTGACATCAATATGCCCAGTGGCAGTGGCTTTGAACTGCTTGCGCAATTGAGTTATGTACCCTACGTTATTTTTGTTACGGCGCATCACGATTTTGCGGTAAAGTCTTTTGAAGTGAATGCCCTAGATTACTTGTTAAAGCCTGTAACACAAGCTCGGTTAGCTATTGCCATTGAAAAATATAAAAAATTACAAACACCACTTGAAGTTGATAGCCGCTTTTTTATCAAAGACGGGCAACGTTGCTTTTTTATTTCACTTGATGAAGTGCAAGCATTTGAGGCTATGAGTAATTATACGCGTTTGCACACAGAAAATGGGGCTGTCAGCGTGTATCGAACCTTGAGCAATATCGCTGAACGATTACCAACGGAGCCTTTTTTCAGGGCTAATCGCAGCTGGCTGTTTAATGTGGGTAAAATTACCACAATTACTCAGGAACTGGGTGGCATACTTGAAGTAACGCTGCAAAATAACTTACATGTTACTCTATCTCGTATGCAAACAACGGCATTTAAGCAGCGGTACAAAATCTAAATTGTGTACTTTTTCATTTTGTTAGCATAAGTTTGTGCTATCTATAATAAGAAAGCTCATACCATTAAGACATACAGGCTTCCGAGTTTATCATTGAGTGACGTTTAGGTTTTGCCGTTGTGGCTTGTTTATAACGAATGATGTCATCGTGATAGGGACTTGATGCACCGCATGAAATTACTGTATTAGTCATTAACCGCGAGGTGGTAAGGGGCAATATCAAAGATATCAATGGGTGATATTATGCTGAGCTCTGTTGGCCTTATATTGGCTTTAATCGCACTGATCGTGCTGACGTTGAGAGGCGTTAATTTATTTATTTCAGCACCTCTGTGTGCTTTGGCCGTCGCTTTTTCAAGTGATATTGCACTCTTCCCAAATGCAGAAGAAGTGGATTTTGTCAGTGGTTATATGCGTGGTTTTTCTGGGTTTGTACAATCTTGGTTTCTGATGTTTTTATTGGGCTCCTTGTTTGGTAAGTTTATGGAAAATACGGGAGCCGCAGATGCAATAGCGGGGAGCATTGTTAGCAAGCTAGGAATGAAGTACGCCGTTTTGGCCGTTGTTTTGTCTTGTGCCGTGCTTACTTATGGTGGTGTCAGCGTTTTTATCGTGGCGTTTTCAGTTTACCCAATGGCATTGAGCCTATTTAAAGATGCAAATTTACCCCGGCGATTTATTCCTGCCACACTGGCGTTTGGTTCTGTGACTTTTACCATGACCTCAGCGGGCTCGCCTGAAATTCAAAATTGGATCCCAATTAAATATTTAAATACCTCGCCGTATGCGGCATGGCAAGAAAGTTTAATGGTTGCTGTGTTTATGGCGGTATTAGGTTATCTATTGCTGACGTGGATGATAAGAAGAGCACAAGCCAATGGTGAAGTATTTGAGGTGCGCGCAGATGATGAGCTGTGTGCAGCGAGAACACTGCCTCATCCTATCACAGGGCTGCTTCCGTTACTTGTGGTATTAGGGCTGTCTTTTTCATTACATGACACGTTACAGCAAAGTGCGTTAATGGTGGCGTTGTTAGGGGGAGTTCTGAGTCTCTACATCATTAATTTTAAGTTCTTTCTTAATATATCAGATGCTATTAATTCAGCGACTACAGGGGCGTTAGTTGCAATAGGCAATACTGCTGCAGTGGTTGGTTTTGGTGCCATCGCAAAAGAAACATCCGCGTTTCAAGAAGCTGTTGCGCTCATGACCCAAATTCCAGGTAATGAACTCTTAGGGGCTGCAATTGCCGTGAGTGTCATTGCCGGTTTAACGGGCTCGGCATCAGGCGGACAAGCAATTGCATTGCCACTCGTTGCGCCTCATTACCTGGATTTAGGCGTTAATAATAGTGAGTTACATCGGGTGGTGGCCATTAGTTCTGGGGCAATCGATACTTTACCGCATAATGGTTATGTTGTGACAACCGTTCGTGCTATTTGTAAAGAAACGCATCAAGCGGCCTATGGGCCTTTGGCAATACTCACTGTGGTGGTTCCACTGCTTGGACTTGGGGTCATCTTAGGGTTGTTTATTTGGTTTTAATTTCAGTGGCGTAGTAGTTTAGCCGCCGCTTGATTGAGGTTTTATCCATAGAATTTGGCGTGGTCAGGCAAATAAAAATAGCAAGCTAAGTATGATCCAATAAGGTGCGGATCATTAATAATTTAAGTTAATTTACTGATGAATTTGCATTTTTGAATTACATATTCTAGCGAAAAGCAACTTTTTACCAAATTGATTGCATTTTAAGCGATATCAAGGATGATGTTCGCTAGAAGAGGTGATATACTCCCGCCGAATAATTTTTCTACTTTAAATAGAGCAAAATAATGGCAGATTTATCGAAATACAGAAACATTGGTATTTTCGCGCACGTTGATGCGGGTAAAACTACTACCACTGAGCGTATCCTAAAGCTAACTGGTCAAATTCACAAAACTGGTGAAGTTCACGATGGCGAATCAACAACTGACTTCATGGAACAGGAAGCTGAGCGTGGTATTACTATCCAGTCAGCTGCAGTAAGCTGTTTCTGGAAAGATCACCGTTTTAACGTTATCGATACTCCTGGACACGTTGACTTCACTGTTGAAGTTTACCGTTCATTGAAAGTACTTGACGGTGGTATCGGTGTATTCTGTGGTTCTGGTGGTGTTGAGCCACAATCAGAAACAAACTGGCGTTACGCGAACGAGTCAGAAGTTGCTCGTTGTATCTTCGTAAACAAGTTAGACCGTATGGGTGCTGACTTCTACCGCGTAGTAGACCAAGTAACCAACGTACTTGCAGCTAATCCACTTGTTATGACGTTACCAATTGGTATCGAAGACGAGTTCGTAGGTGTTGTAGACGTTCTTACTAAGAAAGCATACGTTTGGGATGACACTGGTCTTCCAGAAAACTATGAAGTATTAGACGTACCTGCTGATATGGTAGACAAAGTAGAAGAGTATCATGAGATGCTTATCGAGACTGCTGTAGAGCAAGACGATGATCTACTAGAAGCGTACATGGAAGGTGAAGTACCTTCTATTGACCAAATCAAAGCGTGTATCCGTAAAGGTACTCGTGAGCTAGCGTTCTTCCCAACTTACTGTGGTTCAGCGTTTAAAAACAAAGGTGTTCAACTAGTACTTGACGCTGTTGTTGATTATCTACCTTCTCCAACAGAAGTAGACGCGCAACCTCTTACAGATAAAGAAACAGGTGAACCTACTGGTGAAGTTGCAACTGTATCAGTTGACGAGCCACTACGTGCACTTGCGTTTAAGATCATGGATGACCGTTTCGGTGCCTTGACCTTTATCCGTATTTACTCTGGTGTACTTAACAAGGGTGATACAATTCTTAACTCTGCAACAGGTAAAACTGAGCGTGTTGGCCGTATGGTTGAGATGCAAGCAGATGACCGTAATGAATTAACGTCTGCACAAGCAGGTGACATCATTGCTGTCGTAGGTATGAAGAACGTTCAAACTGGTCACACTTTATGTGCACCTAAGCATGAATGTACACTTGAGCCGATGATCTTCCCTGAGCCAGTAATCTCAATTGCAGTACAGCCTAAAGATAAAGGCGGTAACGAGAAAATGGGTGTGGCAATCGGTAAAATGGTTGCAGAAGATCCGTCTTTCCAAGTTGAAACTGACGAAGATTCAGGTGAAACTATCCTTAAAGGTATGGGTGAATTACACCTAGACATTAAGGTAGATATCCTTAAACGTACTTACGGTGTAGACTTAATCGTTGGTCAGCCTCAGGTTGCATACCGTGAAACTATCACTCAAGAAATTGAAGATAGCTACACGCACAAGAAGCAATCAGGTGGTTCTGGTCAGTTCGGTAAGATCGATTACCGTATCAAGCCAGGCGAGCAGAATTCAGGCTTCACGTTCTCTTCATCTGTTGTTGGTGGTAACGTACCTAAAGAATTCTGGCCTGCAGTTGAGAAAGGCTTCAAGTCAATGATGGAAGAAGGTGTTCTAGCTGGTTTCCCAGTACTAGACGTTGAAGTTGAGCTATTTGACGGTGGATTCCACGCAGTTGACTCATCAGCAATCGCTTTCGAAATCGCAGCTAAAGGCGCTTTCCGTCAGTCTATCCCTAAAGCGGGTGCACAACTTCTTGAGCCTATCATGAAAGTTGACGTATTCACGCCAGAAGACAACGTAGGTGACGTAATTGGTGACCTTAACCGTCGTCGCGGTATGATCAAAGACCAAGAAGCAGGTCTGACTGGTGTTCGTATCAAGGGTGATGTTCCACTTTCTGAGATGTTTGGTTACATCGGTCACTTACGTACTATTACGTCTGGCCGTGGTCAATTCTCAATGGAATTCTCACACTATGCAGCATGTCCTCAGAACGTAGCTGAGACAGTAATTGCAGCAGAGAAAGAGAAAAAAGCAGCTAAGTAATTAGTTCTTTTTCATTAAATACGAAAAACCGCTTGTTTTAACAAGCGGTTTTTTTTATCTTGAATAAATCGCAATAAAAGCACTGGAGTTTCTTGATTTAGGAACAGTATCCTCTTATCATTGCATTCTTAATAAAATGATTGGTTTTATTTTGGGTACTTAAAAAGAATGGAGGCTTTTATGAAAACAATCGACTTAACTGTGAATTGGATATTTTACGGTGTGTTATTCTTATTCTGCTTTGTGATCTATGGTGCATCACAAACCTTTCCAGCGCTTGCCAATATTTTGATGATTACTTCGTATTTGTTCCTCTCGGGAATTATTTTATCATTATATTTAGCAGTAGTTAACCGCCGTTACGTACATATAGATAAAGCGGGCCTAAGCTATTCACTGGGTTTAAAAACGCAATATATTCCCTGTGACACCATCGAAAATATACGTGTTACTCGTATAATGTTTATTAAAATTCTTGAAATTTCACTGTCAAATAATAGAAAAACACGGTTTTATAGTTGGTCTATATCGGCTGAAGAATTAGAAAAAACGAGAAGTATACTCAGTAGTAAATAACCTCAGCTCTGGATAAGCGAATTTGCCCAATAAAGCTATTTTTCTCACTCTCGGGTTGCTTTCATTTGTAATAGCCCGCTATTACTGCATAAAAGCGCCTTGATGTTGAACAAAATATCATTATTGGATTGTACGTAAGTTTGTTTATAAAACATCTTCTATTCCAAAACCCTTATCCAAACCTGAGGTTAAGTAACAAACAAGCGCCCATATGGCGCTTTTTTGTTACTTACTGACCAATTACTTCTGTTGTAACCATTGTGCGGCTTGTTTTGCAAAGTAGGTTAGTATGCCATCGGCACCAGCGCGCTTAAATGCCAATAGCGACTCCATAATCGTCGGTTGCTCTGCTAGCCAGCCATTATCAATTGCTGCGCGATGCATTGCATATTCACCACTCACTTGATAAGCGAAGGTTGGCACTCCAAACTCTGTTTTTACGCGTTTTACAATATCTAAGTATGGCATACCCGGTTTGACCATGACCATGTCAGCACCCTCTTGTAAGTCAAGAGCGACCTCTCTAATTGCTTCATCAGAATTGGCAGGGTCCATTTGATAGGTTTTTTTATCTGCCCCTTTAAGGTTACCAGCAGAGCCCACGGCATCACGGAAAGGCCCGTAGTAGCTTGATGCGTATTTAGCAGAGTACGCCATAATGCGGGTGTGTACATGTCCCTGTTGTTCTAAACCATCACGTATTGCTGCGATTCGACCATCCATCATGTCTGAAGGCGCAACGATATCAGCACCTGCTTCAGCATGCGATAAAGCTTGCTGCACTAGTATCTCTGTAGTGACATCGTTTACAACATAGCCACTGTCATCAATGATCCCATCTTGTCCGTGAGTGGTAAATGGATCGAGGGCAACATCAGTAATAACGCCAAGCTCAGGAAAAGCCTCTTTGAGTGCACGGGTTGTGCGTTGTGCTAACCCTTCAGTGTTATATGCTTCTTCTGCATGTAACGACTTCTTTTCGGTTGGTGTGACAGGGAAAATAGCGACAGCAGGAATGCCCAAGGTCACCAGTTCTTTGGCTTCTTCAAGCAGTAAATCGATTGATAAACGTTCGATACCAGGCATAGATTCAATGGCTTCACGACGATTTTCTCCTTCTAGTACGAAGACAGGATAAATTAGGTCGTTGACGGATAATTGGTTTTCACTCATTAAACGGCGTGAAAAATCATCTCGACGCATACGGCGCATACGAGTGTATGGAAAAAGGTCTAATCCTGATTGAGCCACAATGGCCTCCTAAGTGTTTTCATAAATAACAACACGGTTGCGACCTTGCTGTTTTGCTTGATAGAGTGCTTTATCAGCAAAGTCAGTAAACAATGTTGGGTTTTTACTATCAGTGGCAATAGCACTGCGTATGCCTGCACTGATTGTCATAGTAACGGTATTCTCTCCCACATTGAGTTGGGATTTTTCCAAATCTGAGCGTATGAGATCAGCGAGCTCAACAGCTCCTTGAGAATCGGTGTTAGGTAATAGCAATACAAACTCTTCGCCGCCATAGCGAAATACTTCGTCATGAGGGCGTTTTAGATGCAGCTGAATTTGCTCCGCAACGGCGCAGATTGCTTGGTCGCCAACTAAGTGTCCATAGGTATCATTGATCTTTTTGAAGTGATCAATATCTAACATCACGACGCTGAGTATGGTTTGCTCACGCCGAGATCGCCTGACTTCCATCATGATACGTTTATCAAAATAGCGTCGATTCTTGACCTTGGTCAGCGCATCTTCCATATTGAGTTTCTCTAGTGCGCGGTTTTTCTCTTCTAATTCACGTAAGGTGACTTGTAGCTCGAACGTGCGTTCATCGATACTCGATTCTAAATCTTCTTGCGCTTGTTCTTGTAGCTGGATGCGCTCTTTTAGTAAGGCATCGGCGGCCTGACTTTGTGCGATTTTTGATTGCTGAACTTTGATTTTGTTATCTCGCTCATCAACATACTTCCGTGTGAGGGTGTAGCTCAAAATAATACTGATAACGAGGTAGCATAAATAAGTAACAGGGCGGTCTAATAGTGCCCCGGAGAGTAAACCCAGCTCAAAGCTAAATTGGTATGCAAGTGCCAGTGTTAATGCGCTAAATATACTGACATGCGCATATCGCTGTGGTGTATTTTGGCGCCATTTAACTATTGCGAGTACTAAATAGCCGATTGTGAGTATTAGACTCAAAGCGTAAGCGATAAGCAGTGCTGTATCTATTGGTATTGTGATGAGTAGCAATGCAACGGCTAACGATGTTGGCCATAACCATTTAAGGGGTTTTTGATAGGAGGCTAATTGTTTTTGTGTCAGGAGTGTTTTGGCGATGAATGGCATAAATAATAAGCAACTGTACAGCACTAATAAAGGTTGCGCATATTGTTGTAGCCATTGCCAATTACCATAAATATATCGGTAACTAAAGCCATAAAGGTGAACATTTAATAGCCAGATGGTAATAATAATAAAGCTACCAGATAAAAAGTATTTTTTCCGAGTAAAGGTATACAAAGTAAAGTTACTCAATGCCATAGCGATGATCACACCTGCCAAAATGCCATACAGCAGATTAAACTTACTTTTGTATTTTAGGTATTCAATGGGGTGCCATAAGCTTAAAGGTAAGTTTAATGCACCATGATGTTGAATTTGCAGGTAAATTACCCCAGTACTACGCGCAGGAAGGTCAAAGGGTACTAATTGTGCTTCATGTTTAATAGGGCGCTGCACTAAGGGAAGAGCGTCTCCTAAATCAAGCGTGAGTAACGACCTATTGTGCAATTGAATATAAGCGGTAATTTTATCCAATAAATTATTATCGATGCTGAGCAGAAGGGGGATCTCAATGGCATTTATATTATTCAACTCAACCTTTAGCCAGACATGACCACTTACAGGTCCTAAGTTCAGTGCGCCACTTGTATTTGTGAACCACTTAGGCGAAGACGCGATTAACCCATCCACATGATGACTATTGTTCACAGTGTAACTGAATGGCAAATCAGAGCGCATCTTAAAGTTATTTCCTAACTCGATACCATAAGGTGATGTGCAAAAGAGCAATAGGGCTAGAAGGCAGAATCGCAGCATCATGTGATATGCCTTTTGTCAAAAAGGCGTTCGAAATTATCTTGACTTAATTTCGCAACATGGGCCACGGTTTGACCTCGTAACTTAGCGACTTGGTTTGCAATCTCATGAATAAATGCAGGTTCATTACGCCTCGATTTTGGTTTGGGCGCGAGTGTTCTAGGTAATAAGTAGGGCGCATCCGTTTCTAATAATAATTTATTGTCTGGGATCAATGGCACCAATGATTGTAGTTCAGCGCCTCGGCGTTCGTCGCAGACCCAACCCGTGATACCTATGTATAGGCCATACTCTAAATAGAAAGACAGCGCATCTTTATTGCCAGTAAAGCAATGTAAAACGCCTGTCACTGACGTCTCTAACAGTAGCGACTTCATCGTATCAAAGGCATCACGCTCGTGTAAATAAACCGGAACTTGGGCATTTCTCGCCAATTCGAGTTGTTGCTGGCAGACCTTTTGTTGAGTAGATCTTGGGGAAAAGTCTCGATTAAAATCTAGACCACACTCGCCAACAGCGACGACTTCGGGGTGTTGCAGCAACTCTTTAATTGATTCAACATAATTTTCAGGTGCATCTTTAGCATCATGCGGGTGAATACCTGCGGTACTGACGTAACCAAATTTGTTGGCTAACTCTTGGCTCTGCTGTGAGTCACTAATATTACTGCCAATTAGAAGCATGTTTGACACACCAGCCTGAGTCGCACGCATTACTATATCTTCGCGTTCACTCTCGTACTGAGAACTGGTTAAGTTTACGCCTGCGTCGATATAGTGTGTTTGCATTAGTTAGTCCATTGAATCAAAACACGATCATGATGAAACATACACAGATAGCTGCTCTTCTGAGTGGCTTGGTTCACTCTACCGTCTCCTGATTATTGGTGCCTTTAGAGTAAAACCTTGCGAGAATTAAACCCAGCTCAAATAATAGTAGCATAGGTAGGGCGAGCAATGTTTGTGATAATACGTCTGGTGGGGTAAGGAACATGGCCACAACAAATGCACCTACAACGACGTAAGGGCGCTTTTCTTTGAGGCTCGCTATTGTCGTTGCACCGCTCCAGCATAACACCATAATGGCGACTGGGATTTCAAACGCCACCCCAAATGCAAAGAACAATTTCAGCGTAAAAGCTAAGTAACTGCTGATATCAGGTGAGAGCGTCATCATTTCAGGTCCGACGCTGGTGAAAAAGCCTAAAATAATTGGCAGCACAACGAAGTAGCAAAATGAAATCCCAGCGTAAAATAATAATACGCTTGAGCATAATATAGGTATCAGCATACGCTTTTCGTGTTTATATAAGCCCGGTGCAATAAAACTCCATACTTGATGTAATAACATGGGTACTGCTGCAAACAATGCGACAAAAAGGGTGAGCTTAAAAGGGGCAAAAAACGGGGCTGTAACATCTGTCGCAATCATTGTGCTATTTTCAGGCAGGTGTGCAATTAAAGGTGCAGCAACGAACGCATAAATATCATTCGCAAAATAAACTAATGCGACAAAAATGACCAAAATGCTTAATATTGCCTTCATTAAGCGATTACGCAGCTCAATTAAGTGGCCAATAAAGCCGCTCTGTAGCGTTTCTGACATGGTGTACTCATTCGTTATTGCGTCGGTCAGATTACTCTTGGTCCGACTGCTTAGTATTATCTTTATAGCTATGCTTTACTGAGGCTGCTGCTTTATTGAGCTCATCAACAGAGTGTTTCACTGAAGCACTCAGGTCAGTCATGTTCTGTTGTTCCGCCTTTTTTAAATTTGAATGCAGCTCATGCACACGCAGTTCTTCATTTACTTCAGCTTTGACTGAGTTAGCAATAGACTTTATACTTTTTATCCAGCGACTGACAGTTCTAATCGCGACAGGCAAGCGTTCTGGGCCAAGTACAATCAAGCCGACGATCAATACGACGGCAAGTTCCCACATCCCCATAACGGTTAGACCTTATCCTTCGGTTTTTCTTGTGCTTCTTGTGTTTTTTGTTGTGTTTGGTCTTTTAACTGTTCAGTCGGTTGTGCTTCGTCATCGGACACGGCTTTTTTAAAGCCTTTGACAGCGTTACCCAAGTCACCACCAATACCACGCAGTTTTTTAGTGCCGAATAAAAGTACTATAATGGCTAAAATGATTAGAAGTTGCCAAATACTGATGCCACCGAAACCCATACTTACCTCATTGATAATGAATTTAACTCGTTAAAAAATGATTATACGCAGAGTGTATAAAATATCATCCTGTTTTACGCCATGCACTGAGAAATAGTACGCTTGCAATAGATAAACTGACGCCCGCCGCAAACCAGTCATGAGCGAGATAAAACAAACCTGCGGTAATTGCTGCACTGCAAGCAAGCATACCAAGTAAGAGTGGCTTGGTATTTTGTTTTGGTGTTACTGCCATGACATTTTGATTCTTTTGTCTCAGTGTTTGATATATCAAATCGGGTAATTCAGGCATTTTTTCAGCCCAAAAGGGTAAATTAGCATACACTTGTTTGAGTACTGACCAAGGTCCTACCTGATCTTTGACCCATTGTTCTAAAAATGGTTTGGCTGTTTGCCATAAATCAAGTTGAGGATAAAGTTGGCGGCCTAAGCCTTCAACGTACAGTAGTGTTTTTTGTAATAACACCAACTGGGGTTGTACTTCCATGTTGAAACGTCTGGCCGTATTAAATAAGTTTACTAATACATGGCCAAATGAAATCTCAGCCAATGGTTTATTAAATATAGGTTCACATACAGTACGAATGGCAAACTCAAATTCTTCAACGCAAGTATCGGCGGGGACCCAGCCCGAATCAACATGAAGCTGTGCTACCTGACGGTAATCTCTATTAAAGAAAGCAATAAAGTTCTCAGCTAAATAGCGTTTATCTTCTTTGTTGAGTGTACCGACTATTCCACAATCAATACCAATGTACTTAGGGTTGTGCGGTGTGTGAGTAGAGACAAAAATATTACCTGGGTGCATATCAGCATGGAAAAAACTGTCCCTAAAAACTTGGGTAAAAAATACTTCGACACCTCTTTCAGCCAACAGTTTCATATTGGTACCTTGCGCTATTAGAGCGTCAGTATCTGAAACGGGGATGCCGTAGATACGCTCCATAACGAGGACGTTCTTACGCGAGTGATCACTGTATATCTCTGGGATATATAAAGAATCTGAGTCTGAGAAATTGCGACCTAACTGTAATGCATTCGCACCTTCACGCAGTAAGTCGAGCTCATCAAGCAGTGTTTTTTTGTATTCTTTGACCACTTCAACTGGGCGTAAGCGTCTGCTTTGGCTCACGACTTTAACAAGCATGCTGGCGAATCGAGTCATTAAAGCAAGATCCGCTTCAATTTGTTGTTCGATATTAGGACGGATGACCTTGATAACAACGTCTTTATCCTGCTCGTGAGTATGTAAGCGAGCAGTATGTACTTGCGCTATAGAAGCAGAAGCCAGTGGGGTTTGATCAAATTCACTAAATAGTTCGCTAATATTATCTATCTGTAGTGCTTGCTCGATTAACCTTTGCGCTTGTTGGCCACAGAATGGTTGCACTTTGTCTTGCAACTGCGCTAGTTCTTCAGCAATTTCTTGGGGGAGTAAATCTCGTCTGGTCGATAACATTTGCCCAAACTTTATCCATACTGGTCCAAGAGTTTCCAGTGACAGTCTTAACCTTTGACCAATGGATTTATCGGGGTGTTTGTTTTTTAACCAAAACAAACTTTTTCTTGCGAGCTTTCCATACCAAGGTTGTTTATTTTTTGGGATGAGATCATCTAAACCGTATTGCAGTAAGGTTTGAGTTATTTGATATAAACGAGCAACTGCCAACATTCGCTCCTCAGCGGTTAAGTAAGAGTTGAATACGCTGCTCTAATTGAGCTGCTTGATTTTTTATATGTCGGGTGTGCATTTTGTATTGTTCAAGCTCTAAAGGGTGAATGGTCACTTTGAGTTCATCTTGGCATAATTGTGTGACTGTTGACTTAAATGAGCTGCCAATCGTTTTGCCTTGAACATGGGCTTTTTGGGTACTGTTTATCACCTGTTGTGCTGGTGCATCACCAATGTAGCGAGATAGATGTTCTGCCCAGTCAATATGTATGTTTGAAAAGGCTGAGCTATAGTTTTGCGCAAGTTGCAAATCACCTTCTAAGTCTAGTTTCTCTTGTCGAATGAGTTGCGTGAGCAAACTAGGGTTAGTGAGCTTGGTTAAAGTTTCTAAGCTGGCGCTGATATGACAGTCTGCATGTTCTTGGTATTGACTGAATACCATAAATTGATGGCCTACGTAAGTGAGCGCGAAGGTGTGCTGCCAATCGCGTAATTCAACGGCGATCACTTTATGTTTACAGTTTTCCAGAGACCTTGTTAATTCGGGCTCTAAAACGAGCAAGCGATTCAAACATGACTCGACGATGGCACTTGCAACGACCTCAATCATACGTATCCTTAGTATTTAAAGCCGCGATGAAGCGCCACAATACCGCCGGTCATGTTCTGATAACTGGTTTGTTCAAAACCGGCTTCTTCCATCATACTCTTGAGTGTTTCTTGATCTGGGTGCATACGAATTGACTCGGCCAAATAGCGATATGACTCACTGTCATTAGCGATGATTTTCCCCATAGTTGGTAGTAGGTTAAATGAATATAAATCGTAGAGCTTAGAGAGCGCTTCATTATTGGTTTTTGAGAATTCCAGCACTAATAAGCGACCACCGGGTTTGAGTATTCTATACATAGAGCGCAATGCGGCATCTTTATCAGTGACATTACGCAGCCCAAAAGCAATGGTAATCACATCAAAAGAGTTATCAGGAAATGGCAGTGCTTCCGCGTTCATTTGCACGTATTCGATATTGCCGACTAAGCCCAAGTCACGTAGTTTATCACGACCAACTTTAAGCATTGAATCGTTAATGTCACCAAGAATAACTTGACCAGACTCAGTCACTAGCTGACTGAATTTAGCCGTTAAATCACCGGTACCACCTGCTAAATCCAATACTTTATGGCCTTTTCGTACGCCGGAGCAAGCAATTGCTTGACGTTTCCAAAGTCGATGGACTCCAAACGACATCAAATCATTCATAATGTCATATTTTGCTGCAACTGAGTGGAATACATCGGCGACGAGAGAAGCCTTTTCTTCACGATCAACGGTTTTATAACCAAAATCAGCAGTATCTTGTGGTGACTCTTTCATTGTTTTCTCAGTTAGGCTTAACATTATGATGCGCTTAGTGTACTTGATCGCGTGACTCACGTGCAATTCATAAGGGTAGGATTTTATCTTATAATAGCGAAGAAATTTCAGACTATGAGGGAATATAGTAGGCCTGATTAAGGGTGAGCGCTTTGTGAGCCGCTTGTGCTGCCTTACGGGCTAATGTCGTAAAGTCAGCCTCTTGCTGCTGTTTAACGATACCCAAAGATAATTGCACACTGGGTAACTCAAGCGGGCTTTTTGAGCTCACAAATTTCAGTTTTTCGACGCCTTTTAGTACTTTGCCTGCGATCACGAGTGCCGTTTCAGGCTCTACATCAGGTAATAGTACGGTAAACTCATTTTTACCAGTCCTGCCGGGTAAACCGCTTTCAAAGACATATTTTTGGATTTTCCTAGCAACACGATTGAGCACCACTTCAGCAATGGCATCGCCGTATTTATTCGAGAACTCGTCGATGTTTTCTACTTGTATTGCGATAGCACACAGAGGCTTATTTTGTTGTAGCCACAGTTGTGTTTGCTGATTTAAATAATGGCGTTTGTACATGCCAGTTTGGGTGTCGATAATGTGTTGCTTGCGCAGTTTAAGCAATTGCTGTTGCGTCTTTTTATGCATTAAACGGGCATTTTTAAGGGTGGCTTTAAATTGCACCTGTTGCTGTCGCAAAGCATCAGCTTGTTTAGATAAAAGTATCAGCGCACGCTTACTCTTTTCAATATTGTGCTCATCTAAAGAGTGGACGCAGTGGTGCAGTTGTTCAGAAAACTGATTGATATTACGTTGTGAGTTGCGGGTGGAGTTATGTAAGCTTGATAGGATCCCATCCACGTTTTTTAGCATGGCTGCTTCTTCTTGATGACCCTGATTTATGTACTCAAAGTAGAGTTGCTCTAAGTAAATGCTATCTATTTTTTGTCCGCTATTTAAGATGCTATCAAGTGCTGCATTGAGCTCCGTATCAGACTTGCTAATATAGGTGTACGTTACCTGATAATTTAACGGCGTAGGCGGTAAATGGTGTTGCTCTAAAAAGAGGCAGACTTTGGTCATTTTTTCCTGTGCAACAGCCATAGGATCATGGAATATCATTTCATTTACCGCAATAATAAGTCAGCGAAAAGTATGTAAGTAATCTTGATATCCTTGAGCTTCAGAATTGCGTCCCTACATTGAAGACTACATTACTGAGTCAATCACGTATTTAAAAGCAAAATGACCACTTTGGAAATAGAAAAATGATTTATATTTGTTTATTTGCTGATTTTATAATCACAAAGGCTGGGTTTGTTGTATTTTTGCACTAATGTAAATTATGAAGTCTGTCGAAATTAGTTGCGAATAATGAGCTTGCTTAGCTACAGTGACTGAAGATAAAAATATAATAAGGCTTTCGAGTGAGAAAAACGTTAATCAACTACACGTCTATTTCGTTATTAGCTCTTTGTTTGTCTGCATGCCAATTAACCCCTGTTAATGTTGATGCGCAGTTTACTCATATTGCTCAAGAAGTGGAAACAACTCGCAAAAGTAACAATGCGTATGCGAGAACGCAGACAAATGGGGCACAGTTGCTACCTGACTTATCTGCTGAAGGTTTAGCAAAAAATTATCATCGTAATGTACAGTTCTTGCATGAGTTGGATAAGCTTCCTTTAACCAAAATGAGTGACGACAACCGGATTAATCACACCATTTTACGTGCGCAAATTCAAAATCAGGTTGATCAGTATCGCTTTCATAGCCATTACATACCGTTGACGTCAGAATACGGCTTCCATTCCAGCATGTCTTCTATGGTTGCTGGGCATGACTTTGCGAAGCTATCTGGTTATGAATTGTATTTAAGTCGATTACAGCAAATCCCTCGTTATTTTGCACAAAATATAATGTGGATGAAAAAGGGTGTACAAGTTGGCATGACCCAGCCTAAAGTTGTGCTTGCGGGCTATGAAGAGTCTATTACTGCGTTCATCGTGCCTAACGTTGTTGATTCTGAGTTTTATGCGCCATTTTTAGTGAATTCTGCGAAACTACCAACAGCTGATTTTGAAAAGTTGCAACAACGTGCACAAGACGTTATTACTGAACAGGTGCTTCCTGCGTATCAAAATTACTTACGCTTTTTTGTGGATGAATACCGCCCTGCCGCAAGAGAAGAGATTGGTATTTCAGCCACGAAAAATGGCGAGTCGTATTATGCAAATCGTGTTCGCCATTATACAACGACAGACATGACGGCAAAGGAAATCCATGAATTGGGATTGCAAGAAGTTGCTCGTATTCGTTCTGAAATGCAAAACGTCATTCAGGAGAGTGGGTTTAAAGGGACATTTGCTGAATTTGTCGACTTTTTGAGAACGGATCCACAATTTTATGCAACCACACCAGAACAACTGTTAAAAGAAGCCACTTTTATTGCCAAGAAAATGGATGCACAATTACCAAAGTTGTTTCATACACTACCTCGCAGGCCTTATGGTGTAGAGCCCGTCCCGGCAAGTATTGCGCCTAAATATACAACTGGTAGATACAGTGGTGCGAGCAAAGATGATGAAGCTGGTTTTTATTGGGTAAATACTTATGCACTAGATAAACGCCCTTTGTATGTGCTGGAAGCACTGACGTTGCATGAAGCGGTGCCAGGCCATCATTTACAAATTGCGTTGAATGCTGAATTGGATTATTTACCAGGTTATCGTCGCAATACGTATATTTCGGCTTTTGGTGAAGGTTGGGGGTTATATTCTGAATATTTAGGACTTGAAGCGGGTTTTTATAAGGACCCATATAGTAACTTCGGCCGTTTAACGTATGAAATGTGGCGCGCAGCACGGCTAGTGGTTGATACCGGTATGCATATGTTTGGTTGGAGTCGTGAGCAAGCAATGAATTTTATGAAAGACAATAGTGCGCTGTCATTACACAATATCAAGACAGAAACGGACCGTTACATCTCTTGGCCAGGGCAAGCACTGTCATACAAAATTGGTGAATTAACGATTAAACGATTACGCCAGGAAGCCGAAGAAGCGCTTGGGCAAGAGTTTGATATTCGTGAGTTCCATCATCAAATACTGCGTCATGGCTCTGTCCCTTTATTCGTTTTAGAGGAACAAGTGCGTCGTTATATTCAAACTGAATTGGCAAAACCGCAAGGTTAACTGTTATTGGGTGGTCACGAGGCTGGCCACCTACCTTTCATTGTTAAACAAGCTAAGTAACCTCAGTTCTGGATAAGCAAATTTTCCCAATAAAGCTATTTTTCTCACTCTCGGCGTTGCTTTCATTTGTAATAGCCCGCTATTACTGCATAAAAGCGCCTTGATATTGAGCTAAATATCATCATTGGATTGTACGTAAGTTTGTTTGCAAAACATTTTCTATTCCAAAGCCCTTATCCAAACCTGAGGTTAAGTAAATATGGACACACCGCGTTTTTGTGAGGTAACTACGCAATTAACGTTACCCATACTGAATGAACTATTGTTCATAAGACCGAGTAAACAATCTAACCTCAATTGGTATCAATATTGTCAATAACCCTCTATGAGCTTTGCACTTTTGGTATTAAAAACATGACTGGTATTTGTCCTGAACTACTCTATTTACCACGAGTATGTCAGTGGAGCTGTTCAGGGCACGCTTGATGAACAGGTAAGTTTCTATTGAATGTTGGATTGTCGGCGATATAAAATCACCGACAATGGCGTATAAGGATAGATTATGAAAATATTATTTAAAGTGTGTTGCTTAATTTTGATATTAAGTAGTGCCAAATGGACTCATGCTGGCGAAATTATTTCTGTGGCAGATTTTAGTAAGGATTTTGCGTACCGACAGGTGCAAATTTCTCCCAATGGCAAGTACCTCAGTTTTATTTCTAAAGTTGAAGGCAAGAATAACCTTTATATTCTTGACCTGAAAGATAATAAAATAGTTAGCGGAATTAGCTTTAGTGGCAGTGGACAAGTTGGTGCTTATGTCTGGGCAAGCAATAAGAGGCTGGTTGCGGAAAAGCAATATTTGAGGGGCTGGTCTGCACACCCAGAATATCGAGGCGAACTGTATGCTATGAACTGGGACGGTACACGACAGCGTTATGTGGTTGGTTATCAAGGTGAAATGCAAACTGGTTCGGCAATTAAAAAAGTCCCCCCTTTAAACGGCACTTCTTATGTATTAGATAGCCTCCCCGATGATGAAGATCATATTCTAATCGTGACGTACCCATGGCGTATGGTTAAAGAGCCTAAAACAGTCGTGTACCGAGTCAATATTCACAATGGACACCGTAAGCGTGTTGCAGGATCTCCTTCAAAAATGGGCCGTTATGTAACCGACCATCAAGGGAGTGTACGTGTTGTCGTTTCTACTGATAATTATATAAACCAGTCTATTCATATTAGAGATAAGCGTGGGGATAAATGGCGTTCATTGCCTTTAGAAAATACCGCTTTACAAGATGTGATGCCATGGTCATTCGATAAATCAGGTAAATACGCGTTAATAGGGGCGTCTGAATCTGGGGGCCCGCAAGGCATTTACAAGCTTGATTTAACAACGGGTGTAACGACCAAGGTGTTTCAAGATAATGAGGTATCACCTTCAAGGGTATGGCTTGATAGCTTTAGCAAAGAAGTCATTGCGATTGAATTAGAGTCTGGATATCCGAGTTACGCATTTACAGATAGTCATTCGCAAGGCAGCCGCACGTTAAAGTCATTATTGGCGACGTTTCCTAATAGCCAAGTACATTTAATCAGTAGCAGTAAGGATGGTAAGCGCAGTATTGCTTACGTTTGGAGTGATCAAAACCCGGGGCAGTATTATTTGTATGATGGCGAAAAGAAAAAGCTGAGCTTTTTATTTTCCGAAAGGGGCTGGCTACCTACTGATAAAATGTCTGAAACGAAACCGATAAAATTCACCGCTCGCGACGGTGTTGAAATTCGTGGCTACCTGACTTTGCCAAAAGGAAAGGAAGCAAAAAATCTGCCACTGGTAGTGATGCCACATGGTGGACCTCATAGGACAAGAGATTATTGGCGATTTGATGTTGAAAGTCAGTTATTAGCAAGTCGAGGTATGGCAGTACTGAAAGTAAACTTTCGCGGTTCAGGTGGATATGGCCGAAATTTTGAAGTAGCAGGATACCGCAAGTGGGGAAGTGATATACAACATGACATCATTGATGGCACTCAGTATGCGATCAAACAAGGATATGCCGACGCGAGTAATATGTGCATTATGGGAGCAAGCTTTGGCGGTTACTCGGCGCTACAAAGCGCGATTATTGAGCCTGATTTGTTCAAGTGCGCTATTGGTGTTGTTGGTGTGTATGATTTACCGTTGACGTTTAAAGAGGGGGATGTCGCGGGGCGTAAAACAGGGAGAAGCTATTTGGCTCGCGTTTTGGGGGACGATCAGCAGCAATTAAAAGACTTTTCTCCAAGCCATAATATTGAGAAGCTAAAAGCGCCTGTGCTAATAGTGCATGGGGGTGAAGATAAGAGAGCGCCGATTGAACAGGCTGAGTCACTGATAGAGGCGTTGGAAAAAGCCAAGCATCCTTACCAGTTTATGTTACTAGAAAGTGAGGGACACGGATTTTATAAAGCGAAGCATCGTGCACAATACTATGAACGCATACTCGCATTTTTAGATGCGCATCTAAAATTATGATGAGAGAAAAGGCAACGTTAAGTTGCCTTTTTTGTGCTGGTATCGCGGTTAAAACGATGGCTGTTTGAGAGATAAGTGAACGCGTATCTTATTGCTAAACCGCCACGTTTAATTGACGTAAATTGGCAAATATATTCATGTAATTGATCGTGTAGGTTCATATTACGTCGCTATAAAGTAACCTAGCTACAGTATGATTTGCAGTTTATGATACGTTCAGTGATAAGTCATACACTTTGTTAAGCGACGGCAGTGCTAATTTATACGTCATGGGGTTATCGTTGGTTTGAAGTAATATGAAAAGTCACCGTAAAGTATACCCGTATAATAGCAAGCCGACTTTGGTGATCAGGACAAGTATAATTGGAGAGTATCAGTGCAGAGTAAATTACCGATTGTTGCAACGAGTATTTTTAGTAAAATGACAGGGTTGGCTAATCAGTATGCGGCAATTAACTTATCTCAAGGTTTTCCCGAGTTTGACACTCCAGAGCTATTGAAATCCAAGTTAGCGTATTATAGTAGCGAAGGATTTAATCAATATTCGCCTTCGGTAGGTATAAAGCCACTGCAACTGCAAATAGGTGAGTTGGTGAAGCGGCGTTATCATACGAAGATAGATGCTGAGCAGATGGTAACCATTACGTCAGGGGCAACGGAAGCACTATTTGTTGCAATTCAAACGATTATACATCCAGGTGATGAAGTGATCGTCTTTGACCCTGCTTACGATTGTTACCAACCTGCCATTGAGTTAGCAGGAGGTAAAGCGGTACATGTGGCAACACATGCGCCGGATTATGCAATTGATTGGTCACAGGTATATCAGCTCATGAGTGAAAAAACTCGTGCAATAGTGATTAATACCCCCCATAACCCGAGTGCTAAAACACTCAAGTTGGCAGATCTCACCCAGTTGAAAAAGCTGGTTATGCAATATGAACTTTATCTGATAAGTGATGAAGTATATGAGCATATTACCTTTGATAATCAGCCTCATTTGAGTGTGTTACGTGATCCTGAGTTGTTAAGTCGCAGTTTTGTGGTCTCTAGTTTTGGCAAAACGTTCCATTGTACCGGTTGGAAAATGGGCTACTGTATTGCACCTACGCACTTAACGGATGAATTTAGAAAAATTCATCAGTATGTGACGTTTTCAAGCTTTACGCCTGCACAATTGGCTTTAACCGATATGCTCGTGGAGCAAGGTCAACATGTTGATGAATTGGCCCAGTTTTATCAAATAAAACGAGACTGTTTAATCGATGCATTATCAACCAGTCGTTTTCGTGTGCTGCCAAGTGAAGGGACGTATTTTTTATTACTGGATTACAGTGAAATCTCCTCATTAGATGATGTGGCATTTTGTGAGTATTTAGTGAAAGAAGTGGGGATAGCTGCAATACCTCTGAGCGTATTTTATGCACAAGGGTCGTCAGACAAAGTGATCCGACTGTGTTTTGCAAAAGAAACGGCTACGTTATTAATCGCAGCGGAGAAACTATGCCAATTATAAATGATTCAAAGGGCACTGAATTACGAGTTGCAGTGGTACAACACGATATTGTTTGGTTACAGCCACAAATGAATTTTACCGCTTTGCAGGCGCTATTAACAGAAAGTTTAAGTGAACCAAAAAACAAGGTTGATTTAATTTTATTGCCAGAGACTTTTGCAACGGGTTTCGCGGTTGATGAAGGGGTCAGCGAACCAAAAGGCGGACCTATACTGCAGTGGCTAATTCAATGTGCTCAGCACTGTCAAGCGGTGGTTGCGGGGTCTGTATTAGTACAAATGGGTGCCAAGCAGGTGAATCGGTTTTATTGGGTAAAACCTGATGGTACTGTGATGCATTATGATAAGCGGCATTTGTTTCGATTGGGTAACGAAGGAGACTATGTCGAAGCGGGACAAGCGAGACAAGTTTTTACTATTAACGGCTTTAGAATATTACCCCAAGTGTGTTACGACTTGCGGTTTCCTGTATTCCAACGTAATAGGAATGACTACGATGTTATGGTTAATGTCGCAAACTGGCCTGCAGCACGGCGTCATGTTTGGGATACATTATTGATGGCCAGAGCAATGGAAAATCAATGTTATGTCTTGGGTTGTAATCGAGTTGGTGTAGATGGTAATCAAGTTGCCCACAGTGGGGGCAGTGCTGCATATAATTTTAAGGGGGAAGCTATTATGCAATTACCAGATAATCAGTCTGCGGTCGCATTCGTTCACTTAGTGAAAAACCAGCTAGAAGCATTTAGGGCAGCTTTCCCTGCCCATTTAGATGCCGACGAATTTAAGTTGAGTTAGCGATTATATTGATGGGTGAGTAATTGCGTATTGTCTGCACTTTGCTTACTTAACGAGAAGTAACCTAACAAGCGGTGCATTTGATGTGCTTGATCAGCCATCTGTTTCGCTGCCGCCATTGTTTCTTCAGTTATCGCTGAATTTTCTTGAATTAAATCAGTCAGTCGTTGCACAACCAAGTCAACTTCTTTAATTGCTTGTTGTTGTGTGATCGTTGATTGGTTTATTTTGACAATGGTGTTATTAACTTTGGAAACCGCGTCGACAATTTGTTCGAGTTTATGACCAGAGCTATTTGCCATATCGGTGCTTTGGTCTACTTTTTGATTACTATTGGCAATGATGTTTTTGATCTGCTTGGCTGATGCTGCGCTTCGCCCAGCAAGCTCTCGGACTTCGTTAGCAACAACTGCGAACCCTCTTCCATGTTCACCAGCTCGAGCGGCTTCAACTGCCGCGTTCAAAGCCAATAAATTGGTTTGAAACGCGAGGCCATCGATGACCGACACAATTTCATTGATGTCTTTACTTGCGCCATTGACTTCTTCTATTGCTATGACGGTTTCTTTTGAAAGCTCACCACCTTCTAGGGCTATATTTTGGGCATCGTTTGATAGTTCTACGGCATTACCCGATTGTTTGGCTACAGCCGTTATTTCACTGAGAATGTGGCCTGTACTCGCACTGGCTTCTTCCAAATTAGCGGCTTGCTCTTCTGTTCTGGCACTAATTTCAGTATTGCTGGCAGCAATCTCTCCTGCACTTTGCGATACATGGCTTGCTGATAACTGTATGCCCTCTATCACTTCTGTTAGCTTACTGATAGTGGTATTGACATCTTGTTTTAGTACTAAGAAAACGCCATCATAATTGCCTGAAATAGAGTCGGTTAGCTTGCCCTGAGACACAGCACTGAGTACATGCGTCACTTCACTTATTGCATCAGAAATTGTAGTAATAGACGTATTTACATCTTCTTTAAGTTGTTGCAGTTGTCCTTGTAGCGGCGATTGTATCTTTAAGTTGAAATTGCCTTTGCACATTGCTGCCATCACCGCGGCGAGTTCTTCAATAACTTGGTTTAAATTACCGACAGAGTTATTTATATCGGATTTTAGGGTATCAAGTTGGCCTGGCATAGCCGAGGTGATTGTGCGGTCAAAGCGACCGTGGCTAATTGCCATCATGACTGAAGAAATTTCACTCACTGCTTTATCAAGGCCGTGAATAGAGGTATTTATATCGTCTTTAAGTTGCCCTAACTGACCTTGAGCTGGGCACTGTACACTTTGTTTAAAGTCACCTTTACTCATTGCAGCCATTATTGTACTAATGTCTTTGATGATAACTGCGAGGTTGTCGACACTGACGTTTACATTATCTTTTAGAGCATTGAGCTGACCTTCTAATGGGATATCAATACGTTGTGAGAAGTCGCCTTGGCGAATAGCGCCCATCACTGTACTTATTTCATCAATGGCACCTGACACGCTGAAAATAGAGTTATTTACGCAATCTTTTAACTGACCGAGTTTTCCTTGCGCATCAATAGAGACGCGTCCATTAAAGTCACCATGCTCGACATTTTCCATAACAGACACAATGGCATTCATAGTGCCGTTGAGAGAATGCAATGATTGGTTTACATTCGATTTTAGTTTGTCTAAATCGCCTGACATAGGTGCAGTGAGTTGCAAGTCAAATTGTCCGATTGACATGGCTTTAATGACTTGATTTATTTCGCCAATCGCAACATCTAAGCTATTTGCACAATGATTGGTTGCTTGCTTTAATGTTTCCAACTCCCCTTTGCACTGAACTTTAATTCGTTTTGAAAAACGTCCAGATGCCATTTCATTCATGACTAAGTTTGTTTCTGAAATTGATTGCTGAAGTTCATTTAATAGAGAATTAAAGGCAAGCGCAGATTGCCCAATTTCATCTTTTGAAGCGATGGGGGCGCGAATAGAGAAATCGCCTTCTTGTTCAACTCTGCGCATCGTATTAACTAAAGCATGTGCCGGGCGAGTTAACGTACGCGCAAAGAGAAATGCAATAACCACGATGACGGCAATCGTGAATACAAGTACGACTATGAGTAAATTACGTAATCGTGTGACGGCATCAAATGCTTCTGCTTTGTTTATTTCAGCAAGCAATGCCCAGTCTGATCCTAACACATCTATGGGCATGAAAGCGGAAAGTACAGGTTGTCCGTTGTAATCGGTGATCAGCTTCTGACCATGCTCTCCTGCGATGGCACGTTGGAACCCTTCCGTATTTATAGCGCCTTTACTTGGGTATTTAAATGAGTTTATTACTGAGTGATTTTCAGGGTCTAAATAGGAATCTGAACGCATTAATCCATCACGCCCGACTAAGTAAGTTTCACCACTATCACCGAGCCCTTCTCTTTCCGTCATGATGTCATTCAGCGCATCAATTGATAATTGAAAAATGAGTGTAGATTGTGCATGCCCAGTGTTGATGAGCGGTGCGGCAATAAAGCTTGCTGGGGCATTGTATGAGGGGAGGTACTGTTGATAGTCGACAAAAGCATATTGTTCGGGGGTATTCAACGAGCGGGCTTTTTGAAATACAGCAGCAAGGTTACTATTTGCATAAGGCCCTGTGAGTAGCGATGTGGCAAAATCGAGTTCTTTGTATACAGAATAGACGATGTTACCCGTTTCGTTATCCACAATAAAAATATCGTAGAAATGATTGATTTCAGCAACTTTCAAAAAGTATTCATGATGACGTTGGTGGGTCATATCATAATCATCATCATGGTCGGTTTTTACCAATTTTGATTTTTCGCCAAGTGCAAACGGGTTGTCCGCAATATAGCGTTGTTGCAGCATAAGCCCTTCAGCACTGATACTATCAATTAAGTTATCCGGTAACGTTGCACTCGGGTTTTCAGTATTAAATTTAGTCGTGAATTCATTCTGATAAAATTGCGTTAAAGTGTCAGGAATAATAACGGTGCCATCAAGTGTACTAAATGCATAAATGAATTCACGGGCTGCGGTTTGTGCGTATGGGTTGTGTGCAAGCGCACTCATTTTATTTTTTACGGCTTTAAAGTGGCGTTCAACGGCGCTTTTTTTGATTTCCCCAACCGCCCCAAGTTGTGAATAGGCTTGTTGCTGAAGTGCGTCTGTGGCGTGATATAGCGCCATAGAAATAACAACGGCAATGGGAGCAAGTGCAACCAATAAGAATGCAATAATAAGCTTTTTGGTCAGGTCTAAAGATTGATAAATCGCATTGATACTGGCCATTGCGCACTCCTTGTTCTCGTTATTTTTGTTGATACAAAATGTATCTTTGCAGCAAAGTGTAGAACAGTTCTCGTTTACGTCTAGTGAAAGCACACAAAATTTGTGCCTAATTTCGCAAATAGCGTCTTTTTTAAATGGCATAAAAAAGCCACCAATCGGTGGCTTTTTATTTTCAGAAACAATTAATTAGTGTTTCCAATGGTACTTGTGTGCTTTTTCTTCCATGTACATTTGTGTGGCAGGATGCATCTGTGTTTTAGTGCCTCCTTCAAAGAAAAACGGTGCGCGTTTAGTATCGTAGTTACCGACTTCATTCATCGTTGCCGAATCATAAATACGCCCATTGATAACCGTATATGCCACGTTTTCTGATTGACGAATATCGCTTAACACATCTCCCTCGATGATAGCTAAATCGGCAAGTTTGCCTTTTTCGATAGTCCCAATGTCATGATCCATACCAAGGTATTTTGCACCATCAATGGTACCACTTCGTAGCGCTTCCCAAGCGGTGAAACCGCCTTGGGCCATTGACCAAAGTTCCCAATGCGCTGCTAAACCTTCACGCTGGCCGTGAGCACCAATATGAACGGTGACACCTTCGTCACGCAATTGCTTGGCAACTTCAGCTGTCAATATGTGGTTATATAATCTTTCTGGCGCTTGGCCTGGTCGAATAGACCGAGGTCTGACAATATAATCCGGTACGAAACTCATTAAGCGCTCATTTTCCCATACATTAGTATGTTCGTAGAAGTAGTCTTCCCCTTTAATTCCGCCATAAGCCACCACAAAAGTGGGTGTAAAGCCAACATCTGTTTGCCCCCACATTTGTTCAATATCAGAATAAATATGAGGAATAGGTAAGGCGTGTTCTACACCGGTATGTCCATCCACAATCATATTCATATTGTGCTGGAATTTAGATCCCCCTTCAGGCACAACCATAATTTCCATGTTCTTAGCGGCTTCAAGCACTTGCTGACGCGTTTCACGGCGAGGGTGGTTATAGCTTTTCACTGAGATAGCCCCGGCATCTTTTAAGCGCTTCACATGGAACTCCGCTTCTTCTAAGTTGCTAATTGGCGTTTTATACCCAGGCGCATTACCGGCATAAAGAATTCTGCCTACAGAGTAAATACGTGGGGCAAGTGTTTTACCTGCTTTGGCCAGCTCAGCCATTGAGAATACTTCAGATGAATTATTGGAAGGGTCGTGAATCGTTGTGACACCAAAGCTCAAGTTTGAGTATTGATTCCAGTTTTGTTTTGGCTGCAAGTCATGGCTTCCGTAACTGCCATGGGCATGAGCATCGACGAGTCCAGGGACAACCGTTTTACCAGTGATATCCAGGGTTTTTGCACCGCTTGGAATCGTGACGTCACCTTGCTTACCGACCGCAACAATGCGGTTTTCTTTGATAACAACAACCCCATTTTCGATGATTTCCTGCTGCTTATCTGCATCACGCATCGTGACTATGGTACCGCCGACGAGTGCCAGTGTACCCTGAGGTTTATCTGCTTTTTGTGTAAAACTGAGATCAATACCTTGGGCCGTTAATTCTTTGGCTTTTATGTCTTCGCCCGTTAAGAATGCGAAAGTATCAGTGAGTTTTCTCTGATATAAATTTGGGCCGAATGCCCAAGTAAGCGCGCTACTGTCACTTATCCAATTTAGGTAATCGCCGGAGTACTTAGACACTTGCTTAACAGGGAAGGATTTGGTTCCTTTGTTAATAGATAGGGTTTTACCCGTGCTGGTAAATGGAGCAACAAAGGTATTAAAGTGTTCAATGAAGGCAACGTATTGGCCATTTGGAGAAACTTTAAAATCGAAAATGTAATCGCCTTTAAAATGGCTGCGCTCTTTTTGCCCATTGAGGTTAACACTTTTGAGTTCTCGGTCAGTATCACCTGCAACAGAGAAGAAAATACGGTCTGACTCAGCACCAAAGTGTGGGTTATCACCGGATTTTACAACGCGTTTTGTTTTACCGCCTTTACTTGGAATAAGGTAAATTCCAGGTGACATAGACCAGTCACCATTTAAAAGGTAACCACCGGTTACTTTCTTATATAAAATATGCTTGCCGTCAGGTGAAAAGCTCGGTGAAATATAATGTCCCGGTTGCTTGGTTATTACTTTACCTTTTCCGCCTTTCGCTGAAACAACGCGAATGGAACCTAGCGTTTTATCATCCCATGCGGTGTATACAATCGATTGACCATCGCGTGAGTAACTTGGATAAAACTCGAAGTGATCGGTTTGTTTTGTAAGGCGCCTGACTTTACCTGATTCTATATCTTTGACGTATAGATAACCTAATGCTTGGAAAAGTGCCGTTTCACCATTTGGTGATAATTGTGACCAACGAGCCATTTTTATTTTGAAACTATCAGGAGCAACATCAACCGCAAAACGTAATGCAGGTGTAATTTGTTTTTCTGCTACGATTCGAGTGGGTATGACCTGTGCTTCTTTAGATTGAATATCTACCGTTCTAAATACACCGCCAGCCCAAAACACCAGCGCTTTGCCATCAGGCGTATATGCAAAAGAAGGGGTATTACCATGTGCTCCATTTGCTTCTTGTAAATCTCTGTCTAAGCCCGCATAAATTTCTATTTCGATCCCAGATTCCAGATTTTTAACATATAACGCACTCGCCATGGCTTTACCATCATCAACACGTTTTACGAACGCAATAGATTTACCGTCAGGGCTTGGTGTCGGGCGAATGGCTCCTCCTGCGCCTTTGACAATCGTTTCTTCTTCTGCGGTTGCTAAATCCCAGCTACGGATTTCAAACACTGTCCCAAGTGCATTTTTATTGTATTGCCAACTTACACCAGCGGTGCCATCAACAGAGTAATATATTTTTTTCCCGTCAGTTGAGAACGCAGGCTCTGCGATATTTTTCTGAGATTTAGCACCATGTAAACGCTCGCGAACGATCACGCCTTTACCACCACTGATATGGTACATACGAATTGAGCCACCAGGGATAGTGCGGCCTGTCACTTGACCTTGCTTTACGGCAATATATTGTCCGTCAGGTGCCCATGCTGGGTTGTGAACGATATTATTTGTTTCTTTTGACACTTGTCGTTTATTCTCGCCATTGATATCCATTACCCACAGGTTATCGCCACCTGCACGGTCAGAAATAAAAGCAATCTTGCTGCCATCTGGAGAGAATTTAGGTTGGATATTCCACCCCATATCATTCGTTACCGCGGTTGCTTTCCCACCGCTGATAGGCATGATGTATATATCACCGAGCATATCAAAGACAATGTGCTTACCATCAGGGCTAACATCTAAGTTGCTCCATGTGGTTTGATTGGTGTCAATGGTGATTGTTTGCTTTTCGCTCGGAGTATTTAATACATCCCAAGTATCTGTTTTACGTTCTTGTGCTGCTGGGGCAGTAGTATTTGTGGTATCCGCTAAGCTCGGTAGGCTTGTGCCTAGAATCGCGAGGCTGATTGCGGCCGTCAGTGGTTTTTTGAAAAATGCCATTGTGAATTCCATATTATCGTTATTGGTCGGTTTAATACGCAGCATTAAACCTTTAATAGTAGTGAGAATGACTAAATTTGGCTGTTATGTCGATTATGCGCGATAAACGGTAAGAAAATACCGTTAAACAGCGGGTAAATCATGCGTATTACCATGGTTATGTTAGTCGCTACAAACTAGTTCAAGGTATTTCTTCTTACAAAATCAAGGTACGCTTCTAAACTCTGCTGCCATAATGCCATTGCTTGAGTAAGCTCGGTATCACTTGATTTTCTTTCAAGTAAACGTCGTTCAATTTTCTTTAACAGTAAACCATATCGATTAAACCCAAGCTGCATTGCGGTACTTGATTGTCGATGAAGTAACCGTATGCATTGTTCACTATCTTGTGAAAGCATTTGTTGAATATGTATGAGCTTATTTCGCGCAGACAGCACAAATTCATTATAGATAGAAGAGACTTCGTCGTCGCTAAAGCTACTTTTTAGTGAACTAACCGCCGTTTCATCATAAAGTGTATCGGTGAGTTCCACACTCATACTTGGTTTCTGTGCGGACTGTGAGTCGTTTAATTTTTGTCGCAGTTTTTCCTGCTTAATGGGTTTGCCGACAATGTCTTTTATTCCAAGCGCTAAATACTCTTTGACTTCATCAGGACTTAAACTGGCGGTGAAAGCAAGGAACGGAGTGCGTTGGTTTTTGTGCTCAATTGTTTGCAGTCGACGGAGCACCTCTTGGCCAGTGAAATCGGGTAAGTTCATATCAAGCAACACCACATCAAATTGATGTTGTGTCAGTAACTCAATCGCGCTGGCGCCATCGGTTGCGAGCTTTACCTTATGCTCGTCAGTTGCCATAAACTCAATGGCAATCTTCTGATTCAAATCTAAATCTTCTACCAAAAGTATGTTTAGACCTGTAATGCAATCTGTATTATGGTGGCGTTGCTCAACAAGGCTAAGTTCGCCGACGGTTAAAGGTATATCAAAGCTAAAAGAGCTGCCTTTATTGAGTTCACTGAGAATATCGAGTTTACTGTCGAGTCTATCTAATAATCGACTGGTTATTGCTAACCCTAACCCTGTACCACCTTTGATTTTACCGGCGCTACTTTGCACATAGGGTTCGGTTAATTTACTAATGTCTTCCTCATCAATACCTGGCCCTGAATCTATCACGCTAAAGCGGACAATATGCGACATATGCGCTTCTTCAAGTAATTCTACACGGATTTTGACACACCCTCTATCGGTAAATTTAATAGCATTACCTACTAAGTTTATAATTATTTGGCGGAGTTTTTGTTGATCGCAATAATAGCAAGCTTGTTCAGGAAGCTCGTAAATGAGCTCAAAGCTGAGTTTCTTTTGTTCGGCTAATGGGCTTAATAGTAAACAGAGGTTATTGAGCCAACTTTTGAGTTCAACATCTTCTTCGTAAAGGGACTCATCACTTTGATCTAAACTTGCGTAATCGAGCACTTTATCAATGAGTAAGTTAAGAGATGCTGCTGAATTGACGATGGCTTCGCAGTACGCTTTGTTGCGGTGGTTTGTGGTTCGGTTTAAAACTAATTGAGCACTGCCTAAAATCCCATTGAGCGGTGTGCGGATCTCATGACTGATAGTGGACAGAAATAGCCCCCTGATCTCGAGATCTTTTTTGGCTTTTTCAGTAAGCTGATTTAAGTGATCTTCACGGCGTTCATTACATAAAAGGGCCATGCCAGTGGCATAAAAAATAGGGGCTAATACCCCGTTAACAAATAACGTAATAACAAACCAATTGTCTTCAAGAAGTGTAAAAGTGGTGACCTCTCCCATCAATACCGTACGAGCTAAAAAAGCGCTTAAAACTAGCGTTAATACGATACCGTATACAATAGTACCATTGGGGTAAAGTGGGCGAGCAAAACGCAAGAACAGATATAATAAGAAGATTGCTTCGCAAATATGCTGTAGGTCAGACACAAAAATACGACAGCGTAAATCATCATCCACGGCACTAAAGTACACGAGTGCGGCAAGTAAAAAGGCTGTGACGATAAGAAATAGTCTTAGCTCCCAGCCTTTATAGTTCAGAAACTGACAGATGGCGAGGCAGTGAATAATGGATGCGGCAAATAAGAGCGTATTAGCGAGGCCGATGGTTTGCCATGACTCGATATCGCTATGGATAAAAAACCCAATTATGGCGGCAAATAAAACCATGGGATAAAATATGTACAGCAAGGTGCCTGGTGTACTTTTATTCGTCCGCCAAGTCAAAAAATTAAGTAGGGTCATCATGGCCATCATTATGGCACTAGTAAAATACAGTGTTTTAGGGTCGAACATTCTTGTTATTGTTTTGAAGGTTTGTGGTTAAGGATAGAGACTGTACGGGGCGGAGTAAAGAAACAAAAACAGCCGCATATAGCGGCTGTAATTTTAACACTCGTATTTAGCGAATTTCATCAGGTATATTTTGCTGAGCCCAAGAGAGTAACTCAATACGGTTGCGGCACTTGGTTTTTCTAAATGCGCTATATAAATGTGTCTTAACGGTGTGCGGACTGATATTGAGATCTTCAGCTATCTCTTTATTTTTAGCCCCCTTACTCATCAATGAAATAATTGCTTTTTCGCGTTTGGTGAGTTTAACGGGCTCAATATCACCTTCAGTTAACTTGTGCAGTGCATCTTTGTTAAACTGTAACATACGATTAAGCGCATTACACATGATCTCGCGGCGATACCAAAGCTGGTCTTCCATTAGGAGACGAATACCTTTCATTAATACATCTGCGTTATCAGTGGTATAAAAAACACCACGGATCCCACTTAGTAATGCACGATTGGCAAGCTCAGGATTCTCGTCCAAGTTAAATAGTATGATATCGCAACTTACTTTCAGCCTGACTAATTGTTCTTTTAATTTATTCCAAGCATCATTGGTTGCGGTTTCTATAAATAATAGGCGTGTACCTTCAGGCACATCTGCTATATCGGTACCTGTGGTTACATCTAGTCCTTGCGTTTTAAGCAATGGCTGTAAAACGTTAATTCCTATGGTGTTAATAGGCTCTTTATCTAATAACAAAAAGGCAGAACTGCTCATTTTTGGTAACACTCTTATTCCAACTGATGATTCAATGCTAACACGTGACTCAGACCTTTTGTATTAGAATTTTCATCAAGCGATAGATAGTTCTGCTATATGTAATCGACATATAACGCTATGAATACAAATGAATTACATCACTCAAACTATAACTTTATGATATAGCTGGCTTTTCATGTTTTCGAAATAATAACTTACTTGTTTACATTCCTTAACAGGGAATATTTTAAAGTAGTTCTTTTTTCGTATTTGTGTATGGTGGCCACCCCAATGCTTTACCTGCCAAGACATGTAAATGAATGTGGTATACACTTTGTCCACCATCTTCGTTGCAGTTCATGACGACACGATATCCGTCTTCGGCAAACCCATGTTCCTTAGCTAGTTTAGCAGCTACGACATATAAATGGCCGACTAAGTGTGAATTTTGTTCATTGACATCGTTGATTGTTGCAATTTTCGCTTTTGGAATTACAAGTACATGAAATGGCGCTTGCGGATTGATATCTCTAAATGCCAACGTGTATTCATCTTCATATAAAATATCGGCTGGAATTTCCTTGTTAATAATTTTGTCAAAAATAGTGCTATTGCTCATTGATAATCCTTAATAAAATGTGTTATTCGTGACTTAGCAGAGAATTTAAAAATTACGGTGTACACTAATGACAAAGTTTAGGCAAACTGTCAAATAGCCAACTGTAAATATACGTAAATAAGGAAACCGTGATATGAGAATAAAAAGCTACGTCTGCATCTTACTTTTTTCCACTTTTTTAAAAGATGGCCATGCAGCAACCATTCAGTTCAATGAGGAGCTACTGCCGCTACAGGTTAATAATGATGTTATCGAACACTCATTGTTTAGTAAGGTTACGGAATTAGAACTCGCACCAGGACAATATGCACTGAAACTCCAATATAGTGATTTATATGAGCTTGATTATGATGAACACGAAGTGGTGGACTCAGACGCATTCTGGATAGAATTGAATGTAACAGAACAAGGGGTATATCAGGTCACATTTGAGCGGGCTGAAGACGTTGATGCCGCAAAAATATTTGCTAAAAACCCTGTAGTGCGCATTGTTACTCCGCATGCGAAAACACAGCTTGCCGTGAAGCTCAATGGCTTTGCGCAGTCAAGCATGATAGCTGCAATGCCTGCACAACATAGCCATGACAAAAGAAGTGCTGCGTCCACTAAACCACAACCCAAAGCCTGGCTGACTACGCCATCATTGGGTTCGCAAAAGCCGGTGCAGGGCGTTTCTCATCCTGATGCCGCAACGATGCTCGATTTTTGGTGGCAACAAGCAAGTTCAGGGCAGCGCGCGGCATTTTTAGAAAAAATAAAAAAGGGCCAGTAACGGCCCTTATCAATTTATGCACTCAGTAGGTATTACTTTGCAAAAATAGCATCAATAGTGCCTTGAGCAAGCGGGTGATAACCTGGACGGGCCGCTGTATATACTTTATGTGCCCATTCCCGCTTTCCATTCTTTACAAGTGCTTTATACAGAGGAACTATCAGTTTACGACGTCCGATCCCTGATAAATGCTCATCAAGTGCAGGGTAAATTGCTTTATAGCCATTGCCTACACCTAACATATACCACGCAAAAGCGCGTTCGGCATTGGTGGATGTCGTTAAGTTAAATGCACTATCAAGTTCAGCCATGCGATCTAGGCTTAAATCTCTAGGTAAGTTATTGATGAAATGCAACCATTCATGCACAGTCCAACTACTTGTTGGTAAATCATTGACGGTACCTTCTCCTTTTAACCATGCCGTAGAAAGTTTATCGACATTAATGAATGCATCTGAAGTTGGGTTTGGCGCATCAACAGGTAGACCTGGTTGGTGGATCCATTCATTGGCTTTTTCTAAGCTGACAATACCTGGGTATTTTTGTAATAGGTGAGTATTTAAGTAAACCTTAAATTCAGCTGTTGTTAATGACTTAAATGAGTATTTACTAAAGTAGCCTTTGACAAATTCGTCAAATTTGGCCCGACCAAACTTCTCTTCAAGATAGATTAAAAATAATTGCCCTTTTGTATAGGGTACAGAGCTAAATGCATCATCTGGATCTCGACCATTGAGTTTTAGGTTCAGACGCGTATCAGGCGCGGCGATGTTTTTTAACTGAGCTCTTAGGCCTGCGGTATCTAATGCCTGCTCCATTACTGCACGTTCACGGCCGAATACTTCTTCCATGATACGGTTTTCAACATAAGAGGTGAAACCCTCGTTTAACCAGAGGTCTTCCCAAGTGGCGTTTGTTACAAGGTTACCAGACCAAGAGTGTGCCAGCTCATGTGCGATTAAATTAACGAGGCTTTTATCACCTGCAACAACCGTTGGTGTAATGAATGAAAGGCGTGGATTTTCCATGCCACCAAATGGAAAGCTAGGAGGTAACATCAGTAAGTCATAGCGCCCCCATGCGTATTCACCGTACATGACATTTGTTTTATCGATCATCGCTTGTGTATCATCAAACTCAGCAACTGACGCATCTAAGATTTGTGGCTCCGCAAAAATGGCTGTTTGATGAGACATTTCTTTATATTCAAGGTTGCCTGCGCCAATAGCGATGAGGTACGGAGGAATGGCTTGTGGCATGTCAAACCAATAATCACCATCTTTAATAAATGCCCCTGAGTTATCAGCGCTCATGACCGCACGGACGTCTTTTGGCGTGTTGATACGTGCTGAGTAAGTGACACGCATTGCAGGTGTGTCTTGCACAGGGATCCAGCTGCGCGCGTGAATTGCTTGCGATTGACTGTACATAAATGGGTGAGTTTTACTGGCGGTTTGTACAGGCGTTAGCCACTGTAGACCAGATGCTTTTGGTAAGCTGTTGTAATAAATACGCGCTTTTTTAGCTTGTGTATTAAAGGTAATGGTTAGTTTGGCACCTTTTACGCTATCACGTTTTGCTAGGGTGAACGCCGCTTTATGCCATTGACCATTACCATCTAAATACATGATTTTATCAATTTCGAGATCGCGCGTATCAAGTACCAAGGTACGCGCTTGGCTATTACGCCAATCAAGAGTGTGTTCGACGAAGCCTTCCAGCTGTTTATCATCAAAATCAACATCTAGATCTAAATGCAAATGGGTACTGATAACATCTTTTAGATTGGCGTAAGTATGTTCATCAACAGCTTGGGTTGCCAATGCTGAGTGAGAGAGGCCAGCAAATACTAAGCTGGTAGCTAAGGCAGAAAGTTTCATAGGATCCTTGCTCATTATTGTTGTAATAAATTAATGTGAAAAGTGAACGATAAGCTCATGTTATACCATGCTGAATAGGAAAGTCACATATGGATGCGCCCAGCGAACCAATGGGGTAAACTATTCAATATTACTAGTTAAGGTTTAGGGCACGTACGTGCAAGCATTACAGTCACTTCATACTTTTGCTTTACCGCATCATTGTCGACGTATTATTGAGATAGACAATGCAGAACAGTTGCGCTCACTGGACTTCACTGAACCATTTTGTGTATTAGGGGAGGGAAGTAATACCATTTTTATTACTGACTTCGCAGGGTGTGTGATTAAAATGTCAAATAAAGGCATATTGATCGATGAAATGGATACTCATTGGAAGATATCGCTTGCTGCGGGCGAAAATTGGCATGCTGTGGTGATTCACCTGCTAGATAAAGGGATTGCAGGGCTCGAAAATTTGGTGCTGATCCCAGGTACGGTTGGTGCTGCACCGATACAAAACATTGGTGCATATGGCGTAGAGCTGGCGCAGTTTGTTGATTTTGTCGAGGGCTACCATATATCACAGGCCAAGTTTGAACGACTCAGTAACACCCAGTGTCAATTCGGCTATCGGGATTCGATTTTTAAACATGCACTTAAAAATCAATTTGTGATCACGCGTGTTGGGTTGTGTCTTCCTAAATGTTGGCAGCCAACACTCAGTTATGGGCCTCTACAAACGCTTGATCCGGACAAGATAACAGCACGGCAGGTTTGTGACACTGTGATAGCGATACGGCAAAGTAAGTTGCCAGATCCACACGTGTTAGCTAATTCAGGGAGTTTTTTTAAAAACCCTATTGTTGCAAATACTCAGTACCGACAACTATTGGCATGTTATCCATCAATGCCTGCGTATCCTGCGGGTAATGATAGTCATAAGTTAGCAGCCGGCTGGCTGATAGAACAATCAGGCCTCAAAGGATATACAGTCGCAGGTGTGCGAGTATATGAAAAACAGGCCTTGGTGCTTGTTAATGAAGGGCACAGCTCAGGGACTGTATTGTGTCAGGTTATTCAGCATATTCAAAAGTGTGTGAATGATAAGTTCGCAGTGCGGTTAGAGCATGAAGTTAGGTTAATCGGCAATGATGGCGAAGTGACGATTGTGGAGTCAAACAATGAATAATGCACCGCAAGGTAATAAATTGGCAATTCTACATGCGTTAAATCAAGGGGGATTTATTTCCGGTCAATTTCTTGCTACTCAATTGGGCATTAGTCGAGCTGCTATTTCTAAGCATATAAAATCATTGCAAGAAATGGGCATTGATATTTTTTCGCTCAATGGAAAAGGTTACTGCCTAAATGAAAGTCTGCCGCTATTAAATCATCAGGATGTCGTGGCGAGTTTGCAGCGTTTAAGTTGCCGAAATAGCGTTGAAGTACAGCCGATCATTGATTCTACTAATAGTGAGTTAATGCGCCGTATTCAACAAGGGGAGGCGTTGGAGTCGGGACAAGTACTTGTCGCAGAAATGCAGCAAGCGGGTCGAGGACGCCGTGGTCGAGTGTGGCAATCTCCCTTTGGTGCCAATTTGTATTATAGTTACTATTGGCGTTTAGATGATGGTTTGCAAGCCGCGATGGGCGTCTCAATTGCAGTTGGCTTGGCAGTTTATGATGCCATCGAAGCGTTATATGGCTTATCAGTTGAGCTTAAGTGGCCCAATGATATTTATTTAAATGGTCGTAAATTAGCAGGCGTACTTGTGGAGCTTGAAGGCCAAGTAGAAGGGCCATGCCACTTAGTAATTGGCATAGGCATTAATTTACAAATGCCTGAGAACGCTTCCAAAGGGATTGATCAGCCTTGGACTGATTTGGCATCGCACACCCATAGCTTGGATAAAAATGTATTAGTTGCTCAACTAACACACAGTTTGGCACAGCGATTGTCACTGTATGAAAAGTCAGGTTTAACCGCCATGGTAGAACAATGGAATAAGGTCAATGCTTTTGCAAATGAAATGGTGACTTTATCAACAGGTATGCGCACATGGCGTGGGATATGTGAAGGTATTGACCCTCAAGGTGGTATTGTCTTGCGTCAAGATGGAGAGTTGAAAAGTTATTATGGTGGAGAAATATCATTACGTAAGGATGAAGCGTGAGATTACTGATTGATGTAGGTAATACGGCAGTTAAGGTCGGTATACAGCAACAAGGGAAAATAACGCGAATTGATGAAGTTGACATCCCTTGGCAACACATTGAAGAAATTGTTGTCGCTCAGGTCGGTAGTTCTAATTTGCTCAGAGCAATAGAGCTAAAAGCACAACAGCATGGTATTGAACTGAGACATGCCTGTGTTAGTCCTGAGCTTGGGGCTATAAAGTGCGCATATAAACAATACCAAAATCTAGGTATTGATCGATGGTTAACGGTCATTGCAGCGCATTATTTATATGATAGTAAAGATTGTGTAATTATTGATTCTGGCACGGCCACTAAAGTGGATGTGGTGACTCGTGCGGGGGGGCATCTAGGCGGGTGGATTTTGCCCGGGTTGGATATGATGATTGCCAGTTTACTTGCTAATACAGAGAAAGTTTTTAGTGATGATGTTAGTGTCTTTGAGCAAAGCCTAGGCTTAAACACACCCAATGCAGTTAAAAATGGGGCGTTGGTTGCGACATTAGGTGCGGTTTACTCAGGCATTGCGCGTTTGCCATGCGATTTTAGTCAGGTGCAAGTTATTTTTGCTGGTGGATATGGTGAGTTATTACAACAGCATTTTGATAAGCCAAGTGTGTTTGTCGATGACTTAGTGCTTCGAGGACTCAATTATTGGTCTGATTTTGTTCGTTAACTGCTGCTTTTTAGCGTTTTTGCCGTAATAATGAGCATTCAATCAAAAAACTTTGATTTTTTTTGATTTTACACTTGCATCACCCCGAACCTTGCTCTAGAATCCTGCCCCGTACTAAAGCAGT
>NZ_JAGJEF010000040.1:0-42645 GCF_018100875.1 Pseudoalteromonas sp. MMG012 | reverse complement strand
TTCCTAGTTTAATTTCTATAAACCTCATTTATTATTTAATTGTCAGCCACTTTATCTTTAAAGGTATAAAATATACATTTTTTATTTCAAGTGATTCGATACAAGGTGGCTATGTAAAATATCCTTGTTCTATCAGCATACTTTTCAAAGTATAATAAATGACCAATCCAGTGTTCTCACGTAAATACTTAATGTGATTAGATAATTCTTTATCTAGGCTGAGTACGTAGTTCAAAACGTGTTTTAAGTGTTCATCTAACTCTTCGACAACTATTTCTGCCAATTTAGCTATTTTTATTTTTGTTAGTAAGATAAGCACATTGGCAAAAGCATGAAAACCTAATAAAACGTTAATGAGAGGACGCTCTCTCTCTTTTAAAATTGAGTAGCACATAGGTGCATCGTGTGTGCACAACGGGTGGCTTAATTGTAAAAGGTGAAAATATAAATGGGAGCATTCGTGAACAAGCATGTTAATTACTTCGATTAAAGATGCTTGGTTATTTATTTCAATGTGGCCAGGTAACGCAAGCGAAGTTTGACTTTGCGTCTGGCAGTGGGCTGGTTTTTGGAGTGGACTAAGCTCTTTTAAATTTAATATTATCCAAAGGTAGTACTCTTCAAAATTTGATGCCAAAAAGCTTAAGGCATTTTTAATTTGGAGCTCAAATTCTGAGTGCTTGTTGCAAATATTATTTGGCTTGTTGTTGTTTTCTTCGATGTAGCCACTAGCAATAAAAAAAGGAAGTTCATCATTAGTATCCCAAAAGGATGTCAACTTATCTTTGTCTACCCACCTAATGCCCAGTTCCTTAAGGTTAACTAATTTGTATGTCTTCACTTTATTGGAGATAGTGATCACTTTCAATATTCCATTTTCACCAATAATATGGATTGGGTCGAAATAGGTTTTGCCAAAAATACGTATAGGTAAAGTGTCGCCTTGATATTTGACATTAATACTCTCAATTTGACCAATAACATAGGCAAGTATATTAGCGCCTAATTCATACCATTTTTTATGCATTCGTAAGTCAATTTGATTCATTTTTGCATAAATAAATGGAAATACTTCAGTGCTATGAGTCAAAAAGTCATGATGATTATCAAAGGTAATATCGAATGTATGAGTATTGTTTGCTTCAGCAAAGTTATTATATTGCTTGAAAAATATACTTATTTGAATTTTTACAAGTGCACTGGTCATTTCTGGGAAATTTGTACCCAAAGGGTTTGATAGAGCTTTAAAAAGGTATTCCATTAGCCTTCCAGTTTACGTTTTAGTGCGCTTGATTCGTTGAGCCAACCAAATGTATGCATTTTTAATACGAGATCTTTGAATCTGGATTTATAGTGCTCATCGATGAATTCTAATTGCCCAATGGCGATCGCAGCCTCTTGCCGCATTTTATTTAAAACAAGATTGTATATGTAGTTAAAGTGGGCGTTACTATTGGTTTTATCTTTCGTTAAAGACTCTGATTCCAATTGGGAATAGTAAAGGGCTCTGGAAACCACAGTAGCAGAGTCTCGATAATGACCACACCGAATATCGCTGTTTAACCCCTGAGGACTTCTTTGTTGGTGAACTATGGTTTCATGCACACATCCTTCATATCGAATTTGTACTCCATTCCTAATAACGGCCATTTTTTGTTTAACTAGCGCAGGTACGTTTGGGAGCTGGAGCTCTGCTTTAGGATCAATATTGCTGTAATCTACCTGAAATTGAGATAGTTGAAAGTCAATGGCGTCATATTTATTTGACTCTAATACTTTGTATAGTAAGAGAATATCTTCGTCTTCAATTAATTCATCTACGTCAAGAATAAGTAGCCACTTACTTGTTGCTTGGGAAAGAGCAAAGTTCCGAGCGGCACTAAAATCATCATTCCACTCATAATGATGAATTTTAACATCAAATTCATTGGCTATTTCCAGGGTCTTGTCAGTTGATCCAGTGTCGACAATTATAATTTCGTCGGTATAGCGGGATACCGATCTAAGGTATCTTCCTATCGTTAATTGTTCGTTTTTACATATGATAACGGCGCTAATATAGCTCATTCTTCAAGCTCCTTACTAAAACTACCATCTTTCATTTGAATAATTCTTGAAAGGTACCTTACTTGTGACTTATCGTGAGTAACCATCACTATGGTTGTGCCGTCATCGTTAATTTTTTTTAGTAATTCTAACGTTTGTTCAGTGTTGGTTGAGTCTAGATTTCCAGTAGGTTCATCTGCGAATATTATGTCAGGATTCGTAACTAAGGCTCTGGCTATTGCAACTCGTTGTTGTTGACCGCCAGACAATTGAATTGGTTTATGATTTGACCTGGAAGCGATGTCTAGTTTTTCCATTATTTCAAGCGCTTTAGCATCACGTGCTTTTCGGTTTATTCCTATATATTTTAGCGGAAGGGCGATATTATCTTTGACGCTTAGTGAGTTGATTAAGTTAAAACTCTGAAAAATAAAACCGACACTTCTTCTATATTTGTACAAATTACTCTTAGATTTATAAGGGTATATTTGCTTCCCTGCATAGGTGATTCTCCCTGAGTCGGGAGCATCTAACATGCCGAGAATGGATAATAGGGTAGATTTACCGCAGCCTGACTGGCCTGTTATACCGACAAATTCCCCTTTTTCTATCTTGAGATTTATACTGTTTAGGGCTGTGGTTTCGATATCATCAGATCTAAACTTCTTCACTAAATTTTCTAAAACTATCATGGTCTTTGTTACTCGCTTAGATACAGTACGTCGACGTCAAACAAGTTTTTGTAAGACGAGGTAATAATTTTTTCTCCAGGTTTTAACCCTTCTAGAATAGATAAAGAGGTTAAGCTTTTTTTGCTTGGAATAATATTGCGCCTTTCAGCTTTTGTTTCTTGCTCATTTACAACAAAGACCCAATTATCTCCTGTATATGCTGAGAAGCCGCTAAATGGGATATTCGTGATCGAATCAATTAGGTCTAGTTTTACTGTGCCACTCAAGCTCAAACCTCTTCGCAACTGAAAGTCTACCGGTTCTGTAAACTTGAATTCTACCTTGAACTTTCCTTGTTTTATCTCAGGTAGGATGTTTCTAACCGTTAAGTTAACTTTTTCCTCATTGACTAAAACAGTTGCTTTTGCACTTTTTGTTATTCTGCCGATGTGAAATTCATCAATATAGGCTACCAAGATAAAATCATCTAACCCATCAATTCGTGCAATTTTCTCCCCTTTATTGAGTGATTGCCCATTACGTAAATTGAAGTCTGTTAGCAAACCAGACACTGGCGCTTTTACATCAAGAGATGAGAGGTTTTTTTTGGTAAACAGCAAACTATCTTCGAGGCTTTTTGCGTTTTCTGAAAGTTGAGCCATTTGCTTTTGCTGAATACCCATATCGGTCTTCTGAGATAGTAAAATGAGATCCTTTTTTTCTCGTAAATACTCTAATTCATTTGTTAGTGCAATGAGGTCATCTTCTATATGTAAATTATCAAGCTTTAGTTTTTTAAGGTTATTGAGTTGTCGAGTTGTTTGCTTTATTCGGAAGTTTGTTTGTAGAATTTGTTCCAAATGTTTGAGCTTGTTGCGTTCAAGTTCTATCTCTAATACATTTAAGTTGTTCAGTTGCTGAGTGATTTCGGCTTCGCTTCTTATTACTTCAAGAATGAGCGAGGTGTTGGAGAGAAATAATATTTGTTGTCCCGCTTGAACAAAATCACCATTTTTTGCACTAATTTCTTTAACAACTCCACCTTCTATAGCGTCAATAAAAAAGACTTGTTGTGGTTCAACTTCTCCTAAAAACGATATTTCCTGTGAGAACTCACTTGCTTTTACTTTTGAAATGACGATATCTTTTTTATTAATCGTTTTGCTTCTTGAAGAACCGATGTTGTACAGGTTATAGACAATGAATATTGCTAATGCTGTAACAGCAAGCAGGCTCGCTGCTACAAGCTTACTACGTCGTTTTTTTTCAATAGGTCTATCCATTAAAATAAAATCCTTTATTAAATTATAATCTTAGCTTGCTTGATTTATCAGGTTTTTTTTAGGCAGTATCTTTATAGTGCCATTTTTAATCGTAATTACTCGGTCAGCAAATTCCAGAAAAGCGGGTCTGTGAGCAATGACAACTTTGGTACACGGCATATTGCTTATGCTTCTAAGAATGGTTTTTTCACTTTCAGCGTCTAAATTTGCGGTGCCTTCATCTAACATCAAAATATTAGGGTTCTTGTATAAAGCTTTGGCGATCGATATTTTTTGTTTTTCCCCCTCCGAAAAAGGGGAGCCCATATCTCCGATATGGGTGCTAAAACCCATAGACAAACTAGTAATTTTGTTGAAAACACCAGTCAGTTTTGCCGCCTCAACAACTCGGTCAAAGTCTATTTCTGGATCGAATAATGCGATGTTTTCTGCGATTGTGCCAACAAAGAGTTGCTCATCCTGGCTAACACACCCAATGTGACTTCTAACCCCTTTAAGTGTACTTTGTGAAAGTTTATATTGGTCAAAATAAATACTTCCGCTCGTTGGTAGGGTAATACCTAGTAGCATTCTCATTAGAGTCGTTTTACCAACGCCATTCTCTCCGGTAATAGCGATGAACTCACCGGGGTGAATTTTAAAGTCGATATGACTTAATAAAGGCGTTTCTCTATTTTCTAGATAATAACTGAGTCCTTTAATCGTGATCTGCCCTTTTAATTTTTCAATAGGCTCTAATATTGTGTTTTCATTAATTTCTGGGGGAAAGGAAAACATGTCTTCCACTCTTTTTGCTTTTGTATTTAGAATGATTAGTTCAATAAAGCGGTCGATGAGTTGTGTGGAGCGAAACATGAAATGTGAATTGTAAAATATGACGGCTAAAATCAGCCCTATGCTAAAATCGCCTTTACTATAAAGCAGTGCACATACTAAAAAAAATATTGAAGCATTGAGTGCTTGAACAAAGTTTTTAGCAGATCTTAATGCCGCATCAGACATTCTAAAATTTTTAGATGCTTTTATTTGATCGCCGTAAAAATTTGACCAACGATTAAACCTTTGTGTTTCTATGGCATTAATTTTAGTCGTGTGTATCGTTTTTAGAGTTTCAATAATATGGCCTGAAGCTTCTCCACTGGCATAAAGTAACTCTAGTTCTCTCTGCATTATGTTAGTTTGTGTAAACTTACGAATAAGAAAATATAGGCAGACTGAAACAACACTAATTAACCCCAAATAAAACGAAATATGAAAAACGAGAAGTAGTGTTAGCAAGGTAATTAAACCATCAATAATTGCGAGAGGAACAGTGCTAGAAAAAAACTGCTGTATATCGTTGATAATTCTATGTCGTTCAATAATGTGGCCTATTTGTCGTTTTTCAAAAAAAGCTAACGGGAGGGCCATAAGCTTTTCAAATACACTCGTACTAACTTTATAGTTAATGATTGTCGAGAGGTGAATGACAGCGTAGTCTCGAATGAATGTTGTTATGGTGAGAGAAACAGCGATGAGCATTAAGGTTAATCCGACCGCCATCAGGAATTGTTCTGATGCTACATTGAGATGTTTATCAAAATACTGTTTAAATAAAAAGGGTTGCATGAGGACTAGCGCTTCCATCAATACTGACAGTAAAATGATTTGCGCAACAGATACCTTTATCTCTATTTTACTTAATGCTCCTATCAAGTTTTTCAACCCAAAAGTAGAAGTATCATTAATCGGAGCAAAGTTACTATCTGGAGTTATGTCAACGATAATTCCTGTGAAGTGATTCGATACGATTGATAAAGGAAGTTTACGAATACCACGGGCTGGATCGTAAATCGTAGCCATACCATTTTCAATTTTATGTAGTACAACGAAGTGCTGCATGTCCCAATGCAACACGATTGGTCTTGTGAAATAAGATAGCCCCTCAATACTGCTCTTAAGAGGGTTTGCTGAAAGATTTACGTCTTTACAAAAACCAACAAACGTCTTTAATGTCACGCCTTCATTAGAAACAGGAAACCGATTTCTTATGCTACTGAGTGAAGTATTTGCTCCGTAAAAGTTAGCTATCATTGTTAAACAAGCTAGGCTGCACTCAGAGCTTTCATCTTGGAATACAATTTTTATTTTTTTATTTGAGCGCATTAATCGTCCTTTAAATGCTGGCTTGGAATTAATTTAATTAATTTTCTCCAAAATGGTGTTAACGAAATTAAAAAGCTCGTTAAGCAAACAGTGACCCCAGCAAGAATATATACATTGCTGCTATCTACTTTCTGTGTAAATTTGCTTAGCCAGTAATTTGAGAAATAAATAGTTACGGGTACTGAGACGATAGTCGCTAACAAAATGGGTATGATATTGTCATTTATAATGGTTTGAGCTAAATGACGATAGCTAGCGCCTAGACCAATTCGGATGGCATATTCTTTAGTTGAGCTAAACACGTATATGGCTAGCACGCCAAATAAACCAACGAGCGACAACAGTAACCCAAGAGAGGCTATGATTGTGACTATCTTAGTTTGCAGTGTCACTCTTTGATATAAGCTTAAATGGTACGAATACAGTGTTTCTACATCTAAGACTCTATTGGGGTATATATCATGCCATATACCTTCTAAGACTTTATTGATGTCAACATTGTTGCCAGAGTTTATGTAGACTAGTCTATCAACTCTTGTTGAGTCACTGACGAATACCGTTGGAGGGATTTCATCAAACATGGTTTTAAAATTAAAGTCTTGTACAACACCAATCACTTTTGCTTGACGCCAACTACCATTACCAGCATAAAGCTGATCAATGTATTTTCCTGTGGCATTCTGTGCAGAGTAACCAAGAAGCTTCGCGGCACTTTCATTTAAAATGACAGCAATTGGTGTTGTTTTATTGTATTCAATATCATCAGCTTTATTTTGGTTAAACCAACTACCAGCTATTAGTTTTACATTAAATAAGTTAAGGCCTGATGTGCCGAAGTTGATGACTTCCATTGTGAGTGAGTTATGATTGAAGTCTTTTCTTACGGACATAGAGCTATCTCTATTGTCTCCATGAACAAAACCAGTAACAGCCACATGTTCAGAACCAATGTGTTCTGCGAGTAAATCAGATATGCGAAAAAGCGCGTGTGCATGTTCTGGGCTTCTCCTTTCCCATAAAACGTATGTTTCACTGGAGTCAAAGCTTTGCTTGTTATTGATAAGAAAACCTATCTGGGCATTCATTAAAAAAGACATGCTTACCAAAACAATACTGATACTAAATTGAATGAAAACGATTACTGAGTAGCTGCGACTGAAGCTTGCTTTAGAAGTGCCAGAGTTGATTAAAGTTATGGGCTTCTTACGAAGAAAATATGAAGCAAATATTGCAGCGCTAAGTGTGGCAATAACGACAGGTAGTGTTAGAGATATAAAAAGTGTCAATGTCAGTAAATCGCTCAAGTCTAAGTTAAAGCTAAAATATTGATGGATGATAGGAAAAAATCCTAAGGTGGCTATAAACGCTAAAATGGAGATGCTTAGCGCGAGCGTTATTGATCTTAAAAATACTTCAAAAATCAGATCATAGTTAGTTGCCCCAAAAGACATTTTTATCCCTAACGCAGAAATTTCCCCTAGTAATATAGAGTTGTTGAGGACGATAAAATTCATTAACGAAACAAGAAATATCATCAGGCATAAGATGAGTAATGTCGTCAACATGGTTTCTTTATCAGAAGATGAATTAATAGGTTTATCATACGTTAGGAGGTGGGCTTCTGATAAAGGTGTTAAGACAAAACTGTACATGGGGAGAGCCCCTGCGGAATAACCAGGTTTGACATATTGGGGCGGAGCGTGAATGCGCAGAGTACTATTTAGCAGCTTTGCAATTGTGTCTTTGTCGAATTGAGATTTAATATAGGTGTGGCTACTGCTAGTCCCCCAATGGTGAAGAAACAGGTCTGCATTTTTCAGTAAAGGTGAGGCAATAGATATAATTGAGTCGATATCAAGGTGAGACTGCTTCGGCCAATTATCCATTACAGCAATAACACTCAGATGTTCTCTGTCATCCGTTAAAATCTGTTGACCGATTGGGTTGCGACTACCAAATAAGCGTGCAGATAAATCTTTGGTAATGATGATGGCATTAGCCTGATTACCAAAATTATCAATACTTCCTGCTATTATGGGAACATCAAATAATGATAAAAATTCATGGTCAGCAAAATGCGTAGAGAAAGTCTTAATTTTGTCTTTATTAACATAACTGATAAATGATGAGTATAGTCTTGCCCCACTCTCTATAGAATCTATTTGCTCCAGTAATACAGGTAAGGCGCTAGCGGGAATTGATGGTGATTGGATAGACTCTCTATCAGCATGATTGACTAGGTTATCCACTCTGTAGATATATTCTTTATCGTCAACCCAGTTATCATAGTTGGACTCAGTAAAGTATAGAGCGCCTATCAGCATAAAAGCTGAAAACCCAGTACTTATACCTAGTATCAGTAGCCAGTTTCTAATTAACTCAATTTTGAAGTTTGCGAAAAAATTTTTCATAGAATAAATCCAAAAAACTTAACCAGAAATATACACGGTAGAAACTAAGCTAATAGAAAAAAAGCAACTGGAATAACTAAGTAATAGATATTTAATGGTTTATAATTAAATTCAAATTTTTTGAATTTTTCTTTTTCATGATCGATTACCTCAGGGCGGTAAAGAGATATTTCTTTTTCAATTATATTCATTTAAGTCAACTCCCATTGATGTTAATTGATCGCATAATGGTTGATAAATTTGGTGTCCTGCTAGGGTGAAGTATTCATCTTTATATCTTTCCAGTTGCTCCCATAGGCTTTTTACAAGGTGGTCGTTGTGTTTAATATAGTGTGTCAAGAGTGCTTGATCAGAGTAAAGGTTTTTCTGGTAAATTTTTTTGTATAACAGTAATATATTACCGAGGGCATGGAACGCTAATAGCACCATTTTCATTGGCCGTTTCACTTTCTTTAGCGGAGAATAAATTTCAGGGGTTTTGGATATAAACAATGGGGTGGTTAATTCCACAATGTTGAAATACATATGGGAATTTTCATGTATTATGACATCTAAAATTAATAATAAATTATTGTGGCCTTTTAAATGAATTTGATTAGGCCAAAACGCATATGATTGACTCTTGATACCCTTATTCTTGGTATGATCCATAGGGATAATTTCATGGATAAGCGCAATTGACCATAAATAAAATTCAGGGAAATGCGACTCTAAAAAACGATAACCATGCTCGACTCTCTCTACTAATATCTCGTGCGTGCTATCATCGCAGTAAGCTGGCTCTTCACCATAGTTCCAATCTTTTAGCCAAACAGCTTTAACAAGAGGGGCCGATTTTAAACTACCAAGATTGATAAAGCTCTTTTGAGCATTGCTATTCACCCATACGATAGATTGATTATCGAGCTTTTTGGCAATTAATGTATCGGTACATTCACCATCTATAGCCACAATAATTTCGTTGGAAAGGTTGCTAGTAATTTTGACTTCTTTTCCGTAATAATTTTTTCCGCAGAGAGTTAACGGCTTCAATGACGCATCACAACAAATGTTTAAGCTCGTCATAAGTCCTGATAGATAAGCAACTATTGCTAGTTGTGATGTGTACCATTCGTCACTCAGATCTTTCAGCTCATTTTTCATTTGTGCAAGCCTAAGTGGTCCCATTTCTGGACGCATTCCTATGATATCAGACCCTGTTTTGGTGTGTTGCAAGTTTGGAAAATACTCAGGTTGTTTTAAGGCTTCTTTTTGAATTGTATTCCAAACAAAAGCATCAGAAATTGATTTTGAAAGGTTTACGAAGTCACCCTCATACGGATTGGATAGACAACTAAAATTCAGCATTACATTTATTCCTTGACTGTTAGTTGTTGGTAAATACCCCTAGCATTTACTTTAGAATTAACCTTTAAAATATTTTCTAATTGATCTATATCAATAAGGTCTTTTTCCAATGAAAACTTCGCTAACTCTTCATATATCATTGTCAATGTGTCACAGATGATAGCTTTGTTTTTGAACCTGGTGAGTTTGGAAAATCTGTTGTACAAAGCTCCTCCTCCACATAATCTGTACCAATCGCAACCTTCGCAAGCTAATGGCTTATGGTCTACTGCATCAATAAGTTCTTGGAAAATATCGCTATCGAAATGATCTTTTAATGAATGTTGGAAAATGCTGAGTTTAGATTTGGAAAATTCATCTGCTAATCCAAACATGTTGTCATCGATGAGCAAAGCACCTTCACTTGATATTGTCACTATGTGGTGTTTTAGGGCGTTCTTATAGTCGTTATACTCAGCAAAATCTTCTGATTGCATAGACATAAATACATTTGAAATGCCGCGTACATATTTAAATTTTGGATAGACAAGTTCTTGGGTCCAATATTGAATCGCCTTTTTGTGACTCTCTACGTGAGAGTTCCAAGTTGGTGATTCCTGAGTATCCCAACCACCTCGTGGAAAGTTTAAGCCAGGACTGTTGATGCCAAGCTCCTCTATAAGGTGTTTCAGGGCTCTTTCTTGATCATCTGGATGTAATAGACTTAGCGCCCCGATTTTACTCAGTTTACCGTCTCTATAAGCTTGTTGGACTAGTTTAAGCCCTTTTATTGCATCATTATAGCTTGATTTCCCGTTGTGCTTTGGACGCACTTTACCATGTGTTTCTTCGGTTCCATCTAGGCTTAGACCTACCGATATGTTGTGTTTTGCGAAAATTTCAATCCATTCGTCATCAATGAGCACTCCATTAGCTTGGATGGCGAATTCTATCTTTACATCATCTAAAACATTCTTTTTAATATGGGTGCAAATATAATCAAATTTTTCCTTTTTCATCATTAATGGCTCACCACCATGTAAAACGATATTGAAGTTTTGTATATTTGTTTCCCGCACTGAACGATTTAAAAAGTCAGGTAAGGCTTCTACGACATCATCTCCAATTATTGGCTGGTTATCGTTCCCGTCAAATTCATGGAAGTAATAGTAACAATGAGGACAAGCTAAATTACACCTTTCAACAACTTTTAGCACTATATCCATGGTAAAAATACGTTTTTCTTTAAACACAAGGCATCCTTTATTGCAATTTAACGAAATGGTGGACCACTTATCCAATTCACTAATGAGTGTCTGGTTCCGGTCAAAATAGGAGTAACTCTGTGATGTATAAAAGACGGAAAGATGATTGCATCTCCTGCTTCTAAGTTATTAACCAATGGTTCTCCCTCAATACCTCTCGGATAACCGATCTCTAATACACCGCCAGTAAATTCGCACGCATTGTTTAATTGTACAGACATAGATAGCTTTCTTTCACTTGCGAGCTTGGTTCCTATGTCTGCATGCCACTGTGAAAAATGGTCGCCCTGATCATATTTTAGGTATTTTAATGGTTCTTTCGTGCCTTCAACTTCGAAGCCCCAATGATCGGCCGCTTTGAAAAACAGCAAATCCATTCTGTCGTAAATCCACTGAGACTCTTTATTTTTGCCAATTTGAGTATTCCCATTGCGGCGTTTAGTTTCGTCTACTGAATATTGAAGACCATCCCAAACGGTCGCTTTGTGGAGTGTGCGCTTTTCCATTAATTCAATGATATTTTCACATTCGTCACTGGCAAAAAGACCTGGGACTAAAAGAGATACTCTACAGGTATTTGCCATGTAAACTCTTTCTCCTTTATTTTTTGAATAGATTAACGTGCCTTAAAAAGGCACGTTAATCTATTATTGGCCCTTACTTTATTCGGGCTAAGAGTTTGGATATTTAAACTTTGTGCACTATGTATTTTCTAAATTTGTGACAATGTCATTCATGTGAAAAATAGAATACGCACACAGTATGAATAAAAAAACTATGCTTTTAACGGAATTGCCGAGTTTCCTTAAGGCATTCCATCGTTACCTGGGCTGCTGTAATGGTTACTATCATGTGTGCTTTGATGCGCAGCAGAAATCATATCTAAGTGTTCGTCAAGAACGGCAGAAACATGTTCATTCATTTCACCAAAATCGACAGCTTCGTTTTTATTATTAGCTGACATTGCTTTCGCTAATTCTGCGATTTTTTTCATAACTTTTCCTTATTAAATTAGCCGTGAATGGCTGAGTTTTCGACAGACAATCCATCAAAATCTGTTTATAAAAATTTTTTATTATAATCGGTTTGGTTATAATTAATATGTTATAACATTTAATGTTTTTATGAGATTATGTAATTACCTGTAAGTTAAGGTTTTGTCATGTGCGGTTATTTTTAACAGGCTTAGGAAGTGATAAGACAACATGTTAACTCCATTTAAAATAAATACTTTATATTTATTCCGATTTAGAATATAGAAAGTATTAATTAATTCCATTTAAAGTAGAGAGTATGTTGATTAATGTGCATACTCTTCATGTTTGTATACAATATACAGTGATGGTATTGAAAATGTCAACACCATTTTTAATTAAGGTTTTTAAGATTAGTTGGGCTAAGGAAGTAGTGGAATTTTCGCGGTCTGCTAGATATTAAATGAGTACATTGTAACTTCGACTTGAAGGGCTTTGTATTAAGAAGTTTAAATCAAAGCTGTGAAATAAGTCATTGAGGGTGTTTATTCGGCTGATGAAGTTTTGGTATTTATATTAAAACTCTATACCGCTGGCGAAGCCAATGATCAGATAACGCAGATTCAAGTTTAAATCGACCTGTAACCCCCCCAAAAAAATGAAACAGTTCATAAGTAGAATTTTCCATTAACTAAAGTAGGAAAATTTACGATGAGAAAAAGCAAGTTTACCGACACTCAAATTGTCAGCATGATCAAAGAAGCTGAATCAGGTATTCCAGTGCCTGAAATTTGCCGTAAACATAACATCGGCCAAAGCACATTTTACAAATGGCGCTCAAAGTATGGTGGCATGGAAGCGTCTGATGTTAAACGCCTCAAAGAACTTGAATAAGATAATCGTAAGCTAAAAGATATGTTTGCAACGCTGAGCTTAAAGCACTCGATGCTTGAGGATATCATTGCAAAAAAGCTGTGAAAACAAGTAGGCGCAGAGCTTGGGGATCCCTTAGGTTGTAGAGTGTATCTTATTACGATTTGTGAGAAAGGCTCAGAGAGCATGTTCGGATTACGCACAGTAGCGGCAAACCAATCGACCCTCCAATAATGATCGTCACAAGGAAATTCACTAAATTTAGGTATTCCTTGCGACATCTTTACTTTTCCTTACAGTACAAAGTAGCGTTGTTTAGCCGCGCTTAATGTTGTTGTAATTCACCGATTATTTTACTTCTTTACCCGCAGCTTGTTGATCTGCGTGGTAGCTAGATCGCACAAAGGGTCCTGATGCTGCATGGACGAATCCAATTTCATCGGCATACTCTTTTAGTGCGTCAAACTCAGCAGGTGGCACGTAGCGTTTAACAGGTAAATGGTGTTTTGAAGGTTGTAAGTACTGACCAACGGTAAGCATGTCTACGTTATGCTCTCTTAGATCGCGTAATACTTCTTCAATCTCTGAAATTTCTTCACCTAACCCAACCATCAGGCCTGATTTAGTCTTAACCTCAGGGTGTGCTTCTTTAAAGCGGCGTAGCAATTCGAGCGACCATTTATAATCAGCGCCTGGGCGGGCTAACTTATACAACCTAGGGGCAGTTTCTAGGTTATGGTTGAAAACGTCTGGTGGTGTTTGGGAAAGGATCTCTAACGCTTTTTCCATACGACCTCTGAAATCAGGCACTAGAATTTCAATAGTGATATTGGGGCTGTGCTTTCTAATTTCTTTAATACAGTCGGCAAAGTGCTGAGCCCCTCCATCGCGCAAATCATCACGGTCGACTGAGGTGATCACGACATAACTCAACTTCATGTCTTTTATCGTGAGAGCGAGCTTCTCTGGTTCGGCTGCATCTGGTTTAAGCGGGCGGCCATGAGCAACATCGCAAAATGGGCAGCGGCGAGTACAAATCGCACCAAGGATCATGAATGTGGCGGTACCGTGATTGAAACATTCGGATAGATTAGGACATGATGCTTCTTCACACACAGAGTGTAAACCGTGTTTACGCATTGCTTGTTTGATGCCATCAATACGCTCACTTGATTTTGGTAAGCGGATTTTTAGCCATTCAGGTTTACGGAGCATTTCCTCTCGTTCAGTAGGCAATACTTTTACTGGGATAAGTGCCATTTTTTCGGCGTCACGAAGCTTTACCCCTGGCTCCATTTTTACTGGTTTACTCATTCGTTTTCAAACCCTTCAATTTGCTCAACATGTTCAGCTTTTAAGCGTTGTAACATGTGCTTTACTAGTCCATCTGATACATCACTCATATTTGATGGGCCATTTAAATCACTCGTTTGAATCATATCCATACCGGCATAGCCACATGGATTAATACGTAAGAATGGACCCATGTCCATATTAACGTTCAGTGCTAATCCATGAAACGAACAGCCACGACGGACTCTTAACCCCAAGGAAGCTATTTTACTATTATTAACGTAAACACCGGGTGCATCTGCTTTTGCATAGGCTTTAACGTTTATCTCTGCTAAATAGTCGACGATGCTTTCTTCTAACCAAGTTACCAGCTCACGAACACCAATATTTAAGCGGCGTAAGTTTAATAGCACATACATCATTTGTTGACCAGGTCCGTGATAAGTGACTTGGCCACCCCTGTCGACTTTTATTACAGGAATATCACCGGTGCAAAGTAAGTGTTCTTTCTTACCAGCTTGACCTTGAGTGAATACGGGCTCGTGTTCTACCAGCCATATTTCATCTGCGGTATTGTCGTCTCTGGTATCAGTAAAAGACTGCATTTTATGCCAGATTGGCTCGTAACTGCGACGGCCAAGTTGGCGAACAATCACTGAATTATGCTTCATGTTGCTCTCTATTATTTACAGCACGTAGCGGACATCATCTAAACCGCCTACATCAGTATAAATTTGCTCAATATGTTCCTTGGAACCTACGGTAGCGACGACGGTGATCGACTCATAGGTCCCTTTACTGCTAGGCTTGACCTTGGGTGAGTAGTCCCCTGGTACAATCGCTTGTAATTTGGCTATCACTTGATCAGTTAGGTTTACGTTTGCAAGACCCATGATTTTGAAAGTAAACGGACATGGGAATTCTAAAAATTCATCAAACTTAGTATCTTTTACAGGTTTTACCACGACGGTATCCTCACTACTTTATGTTTAGGTGAGCGAATTGCATTGCTCTTGGCGCATCATGCTCAGTAATGGCGGCATTCTATCATTTTTGAGGTAAAAAAAAACGCCCCAAAGAGGAGCGTTGTATGAATACATTTTAAACTATTGCATGATCTGTAAACGTAAGTAGTCGTAGACCTTACTGAAGAAGCTACCTTCTTCAATTTCTTCTAGCGTAACTAGTGGATATTTAGCAATTTCTTCGCCTTCAAGCTGTAAATATAAAGTGCCCACTTTAGAGCCTTTTGTTAATGGCGCTTCTAGCGTGTTATCAAGTTCAAAATTGGCTTTTAAGTTTTTACGCTGTCCTCTAGGGATAGTAATTGGTGTATCTTCAAGAATGCCTAAAGATACAGTTTCTTTGTTTCCCATCCAGATACGCTGTTCTGCAAAGCTATCACCTGCTTTATACGGTGTGATTGTTTCAAAAAATCTGAATCCGTAGTTGAGTAACTTTCTGCTTTCCACCATACGTGCACGTTCGCTTGTAGTGCCCATTACCACAGACACTAAGCGCATGTCATCTTTGGTTGCAGAGGTCACAAGGCTATACCCAGCTTCTGAAGTATGGCCCGTTTTTATACCATCAACATTTAAGCTCGCATCCCATAATAGAGAATTACGGTTATACTGTTTAATTCCATTAAAAGTGAAAGACTTTTCTTTATATAGAGCATACTCTTCAGGCACATCACGGATAAGCGCTACCCCTAATGTTGCCATATCTCGCGGCGTTGTATAATGCTGATCAGTATCTAAACCATGGCTATTGATAAAATGGGTATTGGTCATACCGAGTTTTTCAGAATGTGCATTCATGAGATCTGCAAATGCATCTTCACTGCCAGCGATGTGCTCAGCCATCGCTACGCACGCATCATTACCGGATTGAATAATGATCCCTCTATTAAGGTCGTCAACGCTGACTTGCTTTCCGACTTCAATAAACATTTTAGACGATTCTGGAAAGTTTTTAGCCCATGCTTTTTCGCTGATGGTTACCATGTCTGTCGGTGCAATATTACCAGATACAATTTCGGTTCCGATAACATAGCTAGTCATCATTTTCGTTAAGCTTGCGGGCGCTAGTTTAGTATCAGCTTCACCTGAGGCAATAATTTTACCGGTAGTAAAATCGACCAAGAAATACCCTTTGGCATTAATTTGAGGAACTGATGGAATAATTTGTGCGTTTGCTGCAAATAAGGATACAGAGCACACAAGGCCACACAATTTAGTAATAAGTTTTGGTTTTAATAAAGTCATTATGCTCGCAGTTTTATTTAAATTTAATCAGCGTTAACGGTATATTCTAAAGTTGATGTTCACTATAAAGCAAGAAGGCATGTTTATATTTGCCTTTTCGTAGCTTATCAAGCACGGCTTGTGCTGTTTTGTCATCAAGAATAGGTCCTAACCGCAGTTTGTACAGCCCTTTTTCAGAATGAATCGGGGTTTGTAATTGAAATCTACTTTGTAATGTCGCAGACAGACTTTTTAAGTGATCTAAGTTGCTGCCAGCGGCGACTTGAATGTAAGTTAATCTAGGCGCACTTCTGTCAATGGTAATGGCTTCTACCTTAACTTTGGCTGTACCATTTAGGTGATACCCTAATTTATAAGCAGCTGCGTAAGATAGGTCAATTAGCCTATCATCATGAAAAGGCCCTCTATCATTGACTCTCACAATCGCTGTTCGGCCATTATCGGTGTTTGTGACTTTTACGAAGCTTGGTAAAGGTAAGGTCTTATGTGCTGCACTCATATCAAACATATTAAAAATTTCGCCGTTTGAGGTGTGATAGCCATGAAACTTTCGACCATACCAAGATGCAACCCCTATTTGGGTATAACCTTTTTCGTCTGACATCGGTGTGTAACGTTTGCCTTGAATGGTATAAGGTCGACCCGTACTGACACTCTTAGGTTCATTAGTCACCTGGGCATCGTGCATCTCTAATTCTGTTGGCACCCTTAAAGGCGCCTTATCTTGTGTAATATGGTAGCGAGTACTACACGCACTGAGCAGGACTAATAGACTTAGGCGTAAAATATTAGTAAAAACACGATTCATGATTTGAGTAACATTCTTTTATCTGTGGCGATTGCCATGATTATACCAAACCCTGCCATTAAGGTGACCATGGATGTCCCACCATAACTAATTAATGGCAGAGGAACACCAACCACAGGCAATAAGCCAGATACCATGCCTATATTCACAAAAATATACACAAAAAATGTCATAGTTAGTGCGCCAGCGAGTAACTTACTGAATGCATCTTGGGCGTTTACCGCGATGTATAAACCACGACCAATGATAAATAAGTACACACTAAGTAATAATATGACCCCTAACAGGCCAAACTCCTCGCTGAGTACTGAAAAAATAAAGTCAGTATGGCGCTCGGGCAAAAACTCTAACTGCGACTGTGTTCCATGTAACCAGCCTTTACCTTCAATTCCGCCCGACCCTATGGCGATTTTTGACTGGATGATGTGATATCCTGCGCCGAGTGGATCGCTTTCAGGGTTAAATAATGTGAGTACTCGCTGCTTTTGATATGCATGCATTCCATAGCTCCAAAATGCAAAACCCGCAGGGCCCATTAGAAGCGCGGCAAAGCCAATCAGTCGCCAGCTTAACCCAGATAAAAAGAGTACAAATATACCTGAGCTAGCAATCAATATAGAAGTCCCTAAATCAGGCTGCTCTTTAATCAAAATGGTCGGTACCATCACAATGGTAAAACCAATAAATAGATTCAATATCGAAGGTGGTAGGCGGTGTTGCCCAATGTACCAAGCCACCATCATTGGCACTGCAATTTTCATAATTTCAGCGGGTTGAAAGCGAGTGATCCCCACATCTAACCAACGCTGTGCACCTTTGCTACTGACACCAACAAATAAAACTGCAACGAGCATACCTAAACCAACAATATACATTGGGATCACAATACGCTTTAGCGTATTAGGAGAGAGTTGAGCCATAAACAGCAATGCGATGACTGCGCTGGCCATACGCGTTGCATGACGTGTCATCATATTAATGTCTTGACCACTAGCGCTATATACAACGGTTAAACTGCCTAACATCATTATTATCAACGCAAATAAAAGAGGGAGGTCGATGTGGACTTTTTGCCAAAATGTGCGTTTATAGTTTAGAGGTATCATTAACAGTGTTTTCCAAGGGGTAGGCTGAAAAGTAATAATCCATTAATTGGCGTGCGACGGGGGCTGCAACAGAACTACCTGCACCTTGGTTTTCGACGACAACAGCGACGACGATACGTGGGTCATTATATGGAGCAAAGCCCGTATAAATAGCGTTGTCACGATGCCGTTCATTGAGTTTAGAGGCATCATACTTTTCGCCTTGTGCAATACTGACAACTTGCGCAGTACCCGTTTTTCCTGCAGGATCGTAGCTTACCCCTTTGAAAGCTTTGTGCGCTGTGCCTGTGGTTTTAGCTACGGTGTTATGCATGGCTTTCAATGCGATTCGCCAATTGTCTGGATTTTGTAATTGTACTGGCGCCTTATCTTCTGTAAATAGCTGATTTATAACATTATCCTGCTTTGTCACTTGAACCAGATGAGGCTGGTGGTGTGCACCACGATTAACTAAAATAGTGAGAGCATTAGCTATCTGTATTGGTGTTGCGGTCCAATAGCCCTGGCCAATCCCAACCGAAATCGTGTCACCTGGCCACCAGTTTTCTTTGAATCGCTCTTTTTTCCACTCTACAGTAGGCATTATCGCCGTCGTTTCTTCGTGAATATCTATTCCAGATAAATCTCCAAATCCAAATTGCGACATGAAGTTACTGATTTTGGTGATCCCAGCTCGGTATGCAATTCGGTAATAATATGTATCACATGACTCTTCAATAGCACGATAAACATCTACATGGCCGTGACCCCAACGCTTCCAATCACGCCACTTGTGGTCGACATTCGGTATTTGAAAAAAGCCAGGATCCCAGACTTGCGTTTGCTCCGTGACAATCCCTTCTTCTAAACCTAATATCGCAAGGTGTGGCTTTACGGTAGATGCTGGCGCGTAACTTCCTTGGGTCGTTCGATTTATCAAAGGTCGATCTTGATTGAGCAGCTTTTTATAATTAGCGCCACTTATTCCATGTACAAATAAGTTTGGGTCATAACTTGGATTAGAGTAAAGCGCGAGGATCCCACCATCTTTTGGATCCATAACAACGACGGCACCTCGCGCATCTTTCAATGCATGTTGGGCAATTTGTTGTAATCCGATATCAAGTGTTAAAACTAAGTCTTTACCAGGGGTTGGTGCTTCCATATTTAAGGTGCGAATAACACGACCTCGATTATTGACTTCTACACGCTGAGAACCAACAGTCCCGTGCAGCTGTTGTTCATAAAATTTTTCAATCCCACGTTTGCCGATATCATGTGTTGCACGGTAGTTCGTTGCTTGATTGGCGGATTTTAGCTCACTTAGTTCGTCTTTATTAAGTTTGGCGACGTAGCCTAAGGCATGCGTTAATGTATCTCCAAAAGGGTAGTGTCGAGCGAGTCTTGCTTCAATACTAAATCCTGGAAATTTATGTTGATTAACAGAGAAAACGGCGACTTCTTGCTCATTCAGTCGAGCTTTGAGTATCTGGCTTTTGAAACGGCGTTGTTTGCGGATATCTTTTAAAAAGTCGGATTGTTGTGTGTCAGTTATTTCCAGAAGCTGTGCTAATTCGGTTAAGCTTTTTTCAAGGTCATGAACATCTTCAGGCACAACCTCCAAATTGTACACCGGACGATTTTCAGCGAGAAGAACACCATTTCTATCGTAGATTAACCCTCTATTTGGCGCTACAGGTATAAGCTTAATTCGGTTATCATTAGAGCGAGTTTGATATGTCTCATAGTCTTTTACCTGTAAATGGTAAATATTCATGATTAACATACCAATGAGTAATACAACAAAAATAAAGCCAACAAAAGCACGGCGAGCAAACAGGTTTGCTTCAGCTGAATGATCGCGAATAGTTGACCGTTTTTTTAACATAAGAAGCGGTCATTCCCTATGATATGGGTGATTGGTATTTAAACTCCAGCCACGATATAAGCTTTCAGCAACAATAATGCGAACCAGTGGGTGTGGTAAGGTCAGGTTTGATAATGACCACTTTTGCTCTGAGGCTGCTATACACTCTGGCGCAAGTCCTTCAGGCCCGCCAATTAACAAGCTAATGTCTCGGCCGTCTAATTGCCACTTTTGCATGTTTTTTGCCAAATCATGGGTATCCCATGCTTTACCTGTCACCTCAAGGGTAACAATTCGGTTGCCTTTGGGAATTGCAGCGAGGGTTTTTTCTCCTTCAATCTGTAAAATCCTTTTGATATCTGCGTTTTTTCCGCGTTTTCCAGCAGGGATCTCTAGTAGTTCTAGCGCCATGTCTTTTGGAAAGCGACGTTGATATTCTTTAAACCCTGTTTCGACCCATGATGGCATTTTTGTGCCAACGGCAACCAATTGTATTTTCAAAGTTAGCCCCAGAGTTTCTCTAAATCATATAGGCTTCGAGTTTGATCTTGCATCACGTGAACAACCACCTCACCTAAGTCAACTAATACCCACTCACCGACATCCTGTCCTTCTTGACCTAACGGTTCTTCACCTGCATGGCGTGCTGCCTTAGCAACATTGTCGGCAATTGACTGTACATGGCGTTTTGAGTTGCCTGAACAAACGATTAAATAGTCAGTGACAGTAGACACTTCTCTTACGTCTAATTTAACGACATCACGGGCTTTCATATCATCAACTTTGTCTAGTGCAAAGTCTAAAAGTTGTTCTGAATTCAACTGGGTTACTCTTAAGTTATAAAATAGTCGGCGATTTTAGCACAGCCAAAGACCTTAATCAGCATACAAGTGATGTTTGCGAATATACTCTATGACTTCAGCTTGCAGTAAATGTTCCGTATGTTGTTGATATTTTATAAAGTTACGAATTTGACTTGAAGAAACATCTTTTACATTTCCAGTTAAGAAGTAGCAAAGACCGCTTATTTGGGCATGCAGTTGAGAGATCTCAGTGACTTCACTTCTACTTAAATACTCGATGAGGGGAGGGTGAGTACTGCGAACTTCCCCCGGTCGCTGGTATACCACGATATGGCAAATAGACGTGATTGCTTGCCACTCAAACCAAGCTGGTAAACTATTAAATGAATCCATGCCCATTAAAAAAATTAATGGTTGGTCTGGATGTTCAGCTCGGCATTCTTGCAAACTTAAAAGAGAATAAGAAGGGCCTTGTCGGCGCAATTCTCGAGTATCTATGTAGAAATATGAATTTTCACGTGTCGCAATATCTAGCATTGCGAGACGATGTTGTTCGGCTACACCTGGTGCTGCTTTATGGACAGGTATTGCACAGGGTAGAAAGCGCAACTGTTCTAATCCCAATTGTGTAATACAATTCTCGGCCATATTGATGTGGCCGAGATGAACAGGATCAAATGTACCACCAAATAATGCAATCATGACTAATGAGCGTCAAGTTGATAGGGCAAAGGCATATCAATTGACATGCAAAACGATAATGCGATATGAGCAAGTGCTTGGTATGGCGCAACCATAGCAGAGCGTTTATAGGCAGCATCAAACTCAGCCAAACAATTGATAATGTTCTTAAGTTGATTAATGGTCAGCCTATCGAGTGCATGTTGTGTAAGTGCTTGCTGGTTTTTCCATATGTTATGCCGTTTAAACAACTGATTGAGGTTTTCGCCTTGTTGCATTGCTGATTTTATCTCTAATAACGTTTGCGCCTCTTTATTAAAAGTCCATAAAACACTGGTTGCTTCAACATTATCATCAGCGAGTTTTAGTAATACTTTGATAGCGGTATGAGCGTCACCTTGTAGTAGTGCCGAGTTTAAATCAAAAATATCGTATTTAGACTGATTTAATAAACCGTTTAAAACTTGAGTATGGTCAATAGGTTGGTGTTTATATAATAATGACAACTTTTCGAGTTCCTGATGGGTTGCCAGCAAATTACCTTCAGTTGCTTCTAACAGACTGCGTTTTGCATCAGGGTTAAGGTTGAGTTGTAGAGCGCTACATTGTTCATCTAGCCAACGGTGTAAATGATTGCCAGCAAGCGTGTAACACGGAACAAACAAACCCTGTTTATCTAGTGCTTTGAACCAAGCGCTACGTTGTATATCTTGACCTGCTTTACTGCCTTTAATAATAACAATTACGTCTGAGTTAAGATGTTCGGTCAGTTTTTTGAATGCTTGGCTACCAGGTGTGCCAGGCTTTAACTGGTTTAAATCGAATTCTATTAGTGTGCGAGCACTAAACAGCGACATACTATTGTATTGCGCGAGAAGCTCTTGCCAATCAAAGCCAGGGAGGTAATTGAACTTAATGATTTCGTCAAAACCTTGCCGTTTAGCTGCTTGTTTAATTGCGAAGACACATTGCGCTTCTTGGAAAGGTTCTTCACCAAACACCATATAAAATGGGTGAAGTGATTTATTTAGTTGACTCGGAAGCTGATTTGCGTAACTGCGCATTATAGTTGTGATAACTCCCTGATAATGCGCTTGCTTGCAAGTTGGCGAAGTTCACGCAAAATGATATCTAACTCTTTGGCTTTTGCTAACGCATTGTCAGGATCGTCTTGATAATTTCGATACAATTCAAAACCCTGCTCAACAGGCTCTTGCCCAGGACGAGTTATACGGTAGGCAACCCCATATGCAAGCTCGTATTGCGCAACTTGGCCGTTTTTAAACAAGCTCAATGTTTGTCTTTCTAAGGTATCTTTGTATAAATGCAATGAGACATTGTTAACGGCATGTTTTGAATCAATAATTGACACGTCAGCGCGTTTCAAGTCCGCTTTTAATAATTCAAATACCTCAGAGCGCTTATCATCAGCAGTGAGTATAATTGTTCGCAGATCTTGGGGCAAATATGACGCTTTCTTTAAATGAAAGCCACAGCTTGATAACAAAACACAGATCAGCGCAAGCGCTAATCCGTGTTTTACAAAATGAGCAAGGCGCATCTTAGTTTGCTACCACGTTGAGTAACTTACCAGGTACATAAATGACTTTGCGAATGGTTTTGTCATCAGTGAACTTGGTTACGTTCTCTTCTGCAAATGCGATAGCTTCAACTTGTTCTTGTGTTGCATCGGCTGCAACCGTTAGTTTAGCGCGCAGCTTACCATTGACTTGCACGATAATCAGCTTCTCATCTTCAACTAACGCAGACTCATCAACATCGGGCCAAGCAGCATCTAAAATATCAGATTCAAACCCAAGCTCAGCCCATAGTTCATGACACATATGTGGCGCGATTGGAGCAAGCATAATAACGATCGCGTGTAGTGCTTCGTTTGCAATAGCAATATCTTGTGCATCTTTAAGTGGTGCTTTAGCCAGTTTGTTAGACAGCTCCATGATTGCTGCTATGGCCGTATTGAAGGTTTGACGACGTGATAAATCATCCGTCACCTTAGCGATGGCTTTGTGTACTTCACGACGCAATACTTTTTGATTGCTGCTTAATGCACTTGTGTCTAATTCAGCTTTACCCGCAGCATTAACGTCAACGGCATATTTCCACACACGTTTTAGGAAACGATGTGCACCTTCAACACCTGAGTCTGACCATTCTAATGTTTGCTCTGGTGGTGCGGTAAACATCATAAATAAGCGAACGGTATCAGCGCCGTATTGTTTGATAACGGTCTGTGGGTCAATACCATTGTTCTTCGACTTTGACATTTTACTCATGCCTGAAGAAAATACTGGCTGGCCATCATCTTTGTGCCATGCTTTTGTAACACGCCCTTTGTCGTCAGTTTCTGTTTCAACATCAGTTGGTGAAATCCAAATATCACCGCCTTTTTCATCTTTACGATAAAAAGTCTCTGCTAATACCATACCTTGACACAATAAACGTTCAAACGGCTCATCTGAGTTAACTAGCCCAAAGTCACGTAGTAATTTATGGAAAAAGCGAGAATATAAAAGGTGTAAAATGGCATGCTCTATACCACCAATGTATTGATTGACTGGCAACCAATAATTTGCCGCACCAGGCTCTAGCATACCTTCGTCATAACGAGGGCTACAGTAACGTGCGTAGTACCATGATGATTCCATAAAGGTATCAAATGTATCAGTTTCATGGAATACAGGAGCACCGTTGACGGTCGTTTTAGCCCACTCAGGGTCAGCTTTAAGTGGAGAGGTCACACCATTCATAACGACATCTTCTGGTAAGCGTACTGGTAGCATATCTTCGCTTGCTGCCAGCTCTTGGCCTTGCTCGTCGCTTAACATGGGAATTGGAGAGCCCCAATAGCGTTGACGACTGACGCCCCAATCACGTAAACGAAAATTAACCTTACGCTTACCGGCACCTTGTGCCTCTAGTTTATCAGCAATAGCATCAAATGCAGCTTTAAACGCTAACCCGTCAAATTCACCTGAGTTGATCAACACTCCTTTTTCCGTAAATGCTTCTTTACTGATGTCAGCTGTTAGCTCAGAGTTGTGTTCAGGGGTAATAACTTGTTTGATCTCAAGCCCGTATGCAGTAGCAAACTCAAAATCACGTTGGTCGTGCCCTGGTACGGCCATGACCGCGCCTGAACCGTAATCCATTAATACGAAGTTTGCCACCCAAATTGGTACTTCTTTACCTGTTAACGGGTGAACCGCAGTAAAACCAGTATCAATGCCTTTTTTGTCCATTGTTGCCATATCAGCTTCTGCAACTTTGGTGTTTTTGCATTCTTCTACAAATGCAGCAATTGCTTCATTACTTTTAGCCGCTTCTTGCGCAATAGGGTGGCCTGCTGCTACGCCTACGTATGTCACACCCATAAATGTGTCAGGGCGAGTTGTGTAGACCGTAAACGTTTCGCTGTTATCTGCGCGTTTGAAATCGATTTCTAAGCCTTCAGAACGGCCAATCCAATTGCGCTGCATGGTCTTAACTTGCTCAGGCCAGTCATCTAGCTTGTCTAAGTCATCTAATAATTCTTGGGCATAGTCAGTTATTTTAATGAACCACTGTGGGATCTCTTTTTGCTCAACTGCAGCACCAGAACGCCAGCCTTTACCATCGATCACTTGCTCATTTGCAAGTACAGTTTGGTCAACAGGATCCCAGTTTACGGTTGACATCTTTTTGTATACTAGGCCTTTTTCATACAGCTTGGTGAAGAACCATTGTTCCCACTTATAGTATTCAGGGTGACACGTCGCAATTTCACGATCCCAATCGTAGCCAAAGCCAAGTTGCTTTAGTTGATCACGCATGTAATCGATATTTTCATAGGTCCACTTTGCTGGGGCAGTGTTGTTCTTAATGGCTGCATTCTCTGCTGGTAAGCCAAACGCATCCCAACCCATCGGCTGCATGACATTTTTGCCTTGCAAACGTTGGAAGCGAGATACAACATCCCCAATGGTGTAGTTACGAACATGACCCATGTGCAGTCGACCACTTGGGTATGGGAACATCGAGAGACAGTAATATTTCTCTTTGCTTTGATCTTCGACAACTTTAAATGTCTTGTTTTCTTCCCAGTGTTGCTGAACTTTTGACTCAATGTCTTGTGGGTTATATTGCTCTTGCATCTACGTTTCCAGACTTCTTGCAAATTAATAAAAAATTGTTCGCTAGCATACCCCAAATAAAGGGCGATTCACAGTATCTAGGGGGCATTTTGTTGCTTCAATAGTGTGGTTCAACGCCGCGTTAGTGCGTGAATAAGCTATAGTTATATTAAGAAAGTTGTGCTGGAGTTTAAAATGTCTGGTTATAAACAGTGGCTAACGCAATTTAGTGAGTGGTTAAAAGATGTTAAGCATCACGAGCTGGATGAGTTAATAGAAAAGTTTGTTGAACAACAGCAAGCGTTGCAACAGTCGAGCAAAGAGAAAATTCAGCAATATCATTATTATTTACGTCGTGACCTTGAACATTTTAGTGCACACCATCGTCACTATCATGATCTGGCATGGCAAGAGTTAAAAGCGTCTATTTGGTATGAGTTGTCTCAATTAGAGGATCGCACGCAATTAGAATGGCAAGCACTTTTGCAAGACTTTGAACATGATGGTGTTTATAAGCAGGGTGAATGGATAGCAATGGGGCAATTAGTATGTAAGAATTGCGATCATAAATTGGATGTGCTTTACCCCAGTGAGATTTCACCTTGTTCTGAGTGCGAACACACTGAGTTTACAAGAAAAGCATTGTCCCCATAATGAGCAGACTAGGTCGTACGGTTTAGCTGCACTACCTCAGTAGTTTTTATACTGACGCTGATGATAAGAAGTTAAGAATGACCAAAAAACTAATCCCACTTTCTCACGACGCGCTTGCACCGGCAGTTTCAATAAGTCATGTGCAAACGTGTATTCAAAACCCGTATCCTGAATCACTTGCCTTTATAGGGCAAAAAAGAGCGCAAACGGCACTTGATTTTGCACTGGGCATGGATCTTCCTGGCTATAATGTTTTTGTCATGGGCGAAGCCGCTTTAGGACGCTTTACCATGGTCAAAGATAAATTAGAAGCGCATAGTAAAACGCGGTCTACGCCAAAAGAGTGGTTGTACGTTAATAATTACGATGATCACCGAGAGCCTATAGCGATGTTTATGCAGGCAGGCCAAAGCAAAGAACTAGCTGATGATATAGATGAGTTTTTAGATGAGGTTTCGGACACTTTCCCAGCAGCATTTGACAATCCAGGGTATCAGCGAAAAAAGAAATCAATCGATCGCCACTTTGATAATAAATACGATGCCGCACTCAATGCAGTTGAACAGTTAGCAGCAGATAAGAGTGTGGCGTTGCTAGAAGAAAATAATCAAGTTGGTTTTGCGCCGGTTGTAAATGGCAAGCAGTTAGACGATGCCGAATTTGCTGCGTTAGGTGAAAAAATGCAGGGCCATTTTTTTGAAGCCATAGAGGGGCTTGAGGATGCCTTGATTGAGGCGCTGATTGAATTACCTCGTTGGAAGCGAGAGTCTTCTGAGAAGTTGCGAAATTTAAAAAAATCGACGGTTGAAATTGCTACAAAACCTTTGATAAAAACCTTAGAGCATAAATACGCGAACCACATTGGCGTGGTGCGTTATTTGAAAGATTTACGAATAGAGATAGTCGATGCAGTTTTAGAGTGGTTAGACGATGATGTATCGAGCGAAGAAGGCAAGGATGACTTTGATTCAAAAGGCATGCTGAGTGATTTTTTTGCACCAAATATTTTAATTGAGTATAAAGACGGTGATGCCGCGCCTGTTGTATATGAGCCTAACCCAACGTTTGGTAACATTTTTGGTAAAGTAGAATATGCTGCCTCACAAGGGAATTTAATTACCAGTTATCGTTCAATTCAGGCTGGAGCTTTGCATCGTGCTAACGGTGGTTACCTGATTATGGATGCAGAAAAAGTTTTGGCAAATCCTCAAGTGTGGGATGGCTTAAAGTTGTCGTTAAAAACGCACCAAATTAAAAATGATTTACCTTACCAAGACAATTCAGTTGGCAGTAGTTTTACCTTACGGCCGCAGCTTATCCCGCTTGACGTCAAGATTATTTTGCTGGGCTCTCGAGATTTGTATTACACCATTGGTGAATATGACGAAGAGTTTGCTGAGCTATTTAGAGTATTGGCAGACTTTGATTATTACTTGCCGAGTTCAGATAAAATGCAGTATCAATTTATCAGCAAAGTGCAGGAATACTGTGATGCTACTTTGTCGTGTAGTTTAACGGCACAAGCCTTATCTAGATTACTTAAGTTTAGTTATCGCCAAGCTGAGCATCAAACGAAGCTGTCAGCCCGATTTGCTGATGTATTGGAGTTGGTTGCAGAAGCGAGTTTTTATACGAAGCAAGATGGAGAGACTGAAATTACCGCAGAGCATATAGATGAAGCGATTGCTGGAAAACAGTATCGCACCGGTCAATTGAGCGAAAATATGTTAAGCGACATTAAAGAAGGTCATACTTTAATTGCAACTCAAGGTAATGCGGTTGGAAAAGTGAATGGTTTGACCGTATTACATATCGGTGATACTGCTTTCGGAACGCCTGCGCGGATCACGGCGACGGTTTATGCCGGTGCTGATGGTGTGATAGATGTTGAGCGAGAGGCCGAACTAGGTAAAGCGATTCATTCTAAAGGTGTGATGTTACTAACGGGGTATTTGGGGAACAAGTACGCCCAAGAATTTAGCTTAACACTCAGTGCGAATATTGCCATAGAACAAAGTTATGGTTACATCGATGGTGACAGTGCCTCTTTAGCCGAACTATGCGGCTTAATATCAGCAATAACACAACTGCCGATCAATCAATCTTTGGCTTTGACAGGATCAATTAACCAGCATGGTGAAGTACAGGCCATTGGTGGTGTAAACGAAAAAATTGAAGGTTTCTTTAAACTTTGTAAAATGCGGGGCTTAACAGGTGAGCAAGGAGTGATCATTCCGCGTTCTAACTTGGTTAACTTAGTACTCGATGATGAAATTATTGCGGCAAGTTCAGCGGGGCGTTTTCATATTTATGCTGTTGAATCAGTGGATGAAGCCTTGAATTTACTAACCGGGGTGGAAGCGGGTCAATCAGAAAATGGAGAATACCCTCCATTAAGTATTAATGGCTTAGCATTAGCAAGGTTGCAGCATATCGCCGATGTGGTAAATGGTGAAGACAAAGAAGAAGACAGTGATAAGGAGTCGCAATAATGTCGACAACGCAAATCGTTTTATTGGTTATAATTATTGTTATCGGTGGGTTTGTTTATAAGAATAAACAACATCAAAAAGAAAGTGCAGGTATAAATAGAATAACAGCACAAGAATTCTTATCTGAGAATGTAAATAAAGAAGGCGTGTTCGAAACATCTTCGGGATTACAATATGAAGTACTTACTCAAGGCAATGGAGCGCATCATCCGTTAGCGACAAGTAAGGTGAAAGTGCATTATCACGGCACTTTGCTTAATGGCAGCGTATTTGATAGCTCAGTTGAGCGTAATAGTCCGATTAGTTTTGGTTTAAATCAAGTGATTTCTGGGTGGACAGAAGGCGTTCAATTAATGAAAGAGGGAGATAAGTTTCGTTTTTTTATTCCTCCAAATTTGGGGTATGGAGATCAAGCTGCGGGTAAAATAGAGCCCGGATCTTTACTTATATTTGAAGTCGAACTACTGAAAATAGAGTCTTAACCTCTGATCACGGTGTAACCAGACTAAGATATAAAAAAGCCCAATTTAATTGGGCTTTTTTATATATGAATTGAAATTAGTCGTGAATGAAATACAGCATGGGGTTGAACTTTAAAACACCAAGTTACACACTAGACTCGGTGGCTATTATTGTAGGCTTTATAGCGGTGGCGATGTAAGATGTTCATGCAATTACGAGATAATTTAAAGGATGAGAAATGTTTGAAATTTTGGTCGGGTTACATGTTACTCACGCATCTATGTATAAAGATTATCGTGCAGCTATGACACCAATACTGCGACAATATGGTGGCTCTTTTAGTACTGACTTCATTGTTGAGGAAGCGCTGATGGGGCCGAGTAATAAAATTAATCGTGTTTTTACACTTCGTTTTTCAAATGAAAGTGATAAAACGTGTTTTTTTAAAGATGAACACTACCAAAATGTAAAAAGCCAATATTTTAATGACTCGGTCGCAGAAGTGTATATTTTATCTGAATATAGCTGTTAATTCATGTGAATAAACATTCGTCTAAGGAGCCGAGGCGATCATGTTGGTGTTTTTTTATAAATAGTGCCGCGTGAATTACTACATATTTATATTTTACATATTGTTACAGTAAAATATCAGAGATGGCTGCAATTCAACCTTATATTGTTATTATATTACAAAATAATAATGGAAGGATTGTATTCTTTGAAATTACGTACTCTATTTACAGCTATTACGGTTGCTATTGCTCCTGCAATTTCTCCGTTAGTGTCGGCCTACCAAACTGAAGACTCTCGACTTTTACGTTTTCCTGATATTCACAAAGATCATGTAACATTTGTGTATGGCGGTGATATTTATATTTCCCATATTAAAAGTGGTAAAAGTACACGATTAACCGATCATATTGGCTTTGAGACTTTCCCAAAATTTTCACCTGATGGGTCTAAAATAGCTTTTTCCGCTCAATATAATGGCAGTCGTCAGATTTACGTTATTAATAGCGATGGGTCTGATCTAAAACAGCTTACCTATTATAACGATGTAGGAAAAATGCCTCCTCGCGGTGGGTTTGATTACCGAGTATTAGATTGGACACCTGACGGCCAGCATATCGTTTTTCGAGCTAATCGAACACCATATGGTAAGCGTGTTGGCAAACCTTTTATGGTACCTGTCGCTGGCGGACTAGAGCAACCGTTGAATATCCCCGAAACGGGAGGCGGCATGTTATCGCCTGACGGGAAAAAGTATGTTTACACACCCATAGATAGAGAGTTTCGGACCTGGAAGCGTTCTCGTGGCGGACGAGCACAAGATGTATGGGTTTATGATTTAGAAAACAATAAGTCAGAGCAGTTGACGACCAACCGTGGAACCGATCAGCAACCAACTTGGGTAAATGACAGCATCTATTTTGTGTCTGATCGGGATTACACGCTCAACTTGTATAAATACCGTGCGGGTAAAAAGCCGATTAAAATGACCGAGCATCAAGACTTTGATGTGCTTTGGCCATCAGCGGGACCAGATGCCATTGTTTATGAAAATGGGGGGTATTTATACCGTTTTGATGAAGCGACAAAGCGCTCAGAGAAGTTATCACTGAATGTTGAGGGGAGCCGAGAATATACATTACCTTATAGTAAAAACGTCAGTGACTTTATTGATTCAATGGATGTCTCACATGATGGTAAAAGAGTGCTATTTAGTGCCCGTGGTGAGTTGTTTAGCGTACCTGTGAAACAAGGACCAACACGCAATTTAAGTCAGACACCAACAGGTCGCGAAATCTCAGCAACTTGGTCACCAAATGGTCGTTATATTGCTTATATGAGTGATGAAAGCGGTGAATACGAAATTTACTTACGTGATAGAGCCAATAACAGTGAAGTGAAGCAACTTACTGATAACGGGACTATTTGGCGCTTTGACCCGTTATGGTCACCAGATAATACTAAGTTATTGTTTGCAGATAAAAATCATACCCTGTGGTGGTTGGACATAGAAACGGGTACGCAACATAAAATTGATACAGCAAAGTATAATGAAGATGGGTTAACGCACTACATTTGGTCACCAAATAGTGAAGATATAGTCTTTGTCAAAAATAACGAAAATCGCTACGCTTCGCTTTGGCATTACAATGTTAATGGTAAATCGGTTAACAGATTAACTGATGAGATGATGAGTGAGACCAACGCAACATTCTCACCTGATGGGCAATACCTTTATTTTACTTCTGAGCGTGATTTTAACTTAACGTTCAGTAGTTATGAATTTGACTACATGTTTAATAAAGCAACACGTGTGTACTCGGTTGCCGTGAATGACACTGTTGTAGCATTGAATGCGCCACACAGTGATGAAGCGAGCATATTGAATGCGACATCAGAGGAAAGTGACACAAAAGAAAAAGAAGCAACGGATATAAAATTAGATAAAAACGGTTTTATGGCACGCGCCGTTGCATTAAGTGCACCTGCTGGGAATTATCGTAGCCTGACAGGCGTAAAAGGCGGAGTTCTGACGCTGGCGGATGGTCAACTTAAACTTATTCCTAGCAAACTGGGAGAGGAAGTGGCGACAGTTGCCAAAGGCGTTAGCAGTTATAAAGTCTCGGCTAATATGGAGCACGTAATCGTTAAAGCGGGCAAAAATTATAGTGTAATAAAGCCAGCAGCGAAGCAAGAGCTTAAGTCTAGCCAACTTAACTTAGATGGCATGATATTAAAGATAGATCCTAAAACTGAATGGGCGCAAATGTATAGAGAAGGGTGGCGCACATTACGAGACTGGTTCTATGATGAAAATCATCATGGACAAGATTGGGATGCTATTTTAAAGCGTTATCAGCCTATGGCAGAGGCAATCGCTCACCGTACTGATCTAGATTATGTATTGAGTGAAATTGCGGGTGAGATCAACGCCGGTCACATCTACGTGAACTCTGGGGATATGCCAGAGGCGACGCGTTTAAAACATGGTTTATTAGGTGCGCAGATCAGTGCACACAAATCTGGGTTCGTAAGAATTGAACAGATTTTTAAAGGTGAAAATTGGCATGAAGACTTCCGCTCACCACTCGATGAGACAGGGGTAAAAGCCAATATTGGTGATTATATCCTGAGCGTAAATGGCCGTGCAGTTAATACTGTTTTGAACTTCTACGAATTATTAGAGAACACCCAAGGAAAGCAAGTTGAATTGGTTTTAAATCAATCGGCAAGCTTTGAAGGTAGTTGGAAAGCTACGGTTAAACCGGTCGCGAGTGAATTGGGATTAAGATACCTCGAATGGACACGTTCACGAGCTGAATATGTTGATAAGCTCTCTGATGGACGGGTTGGCTACGTGCATTTGCCAAACACCCATTATGCTGGCAATCGTGCATTGTTTAAAAATTTCTTACCTCAAACAGACAAAGAAGCCATGATTATTGATGATCGATATAATGGAGGAGGGTTTATTCCCGAGCATATGATCACGTGGCTAGCGAGAAAGCCTTTAAATTATTGGAAGCGTCGTGGTGTTGAGCCAACTAAAACACCTCAATTTGCTCATGATGGGCCTAAGGCGATGTTGATCAATGGTTACTCTAGCTCGGGCGGTGATGCCTTACCGTATTATTTCCGACAAGCAGGACTTGGCAAACTCATAGGTACTCGCACATGGGGAGGTTTAATTGGTATTTCAGGCAACCCAGGACTGGTTGATGGTGGTTCAGTGATTGCAGCGACTTTCCGTATTTTAGATAATGAAGGTAATTGGATCATTGAAGACGAAGGCGTAAGCCCAGACATTGAAGTAATAGACCGACCTGAATTAATTCAAGCGGGTAAAGACCCTTCTGTCGAGCGTGCAGTGAAAGAGTTACTGGACGAGTTAGAAGCTAATCCGAAAAAGCCTTTAACAGTGCCAGCTGCACCGAGTAACTTTGGTCAGAAGTAATATGTGTTGATTTTGGTTTAACGCTAAATAACGGCTAGGCTTTTTCTTAGCCGTTATTTTTAAATGATTTTATGGGTGCTAAGACGCTTGATGTTTATATAAATGTGGAGCACACAATATGCACTTTAACTTACATATGATTGATAAAGCATAGAAAGCACGATGGTGATGTATAAAAGAGTCGTATTAATTACAGGTGGAAGTCGAGGTATAGGCGCAGCTGCAGCGAAGTTACTCGCAGAACGTGACTATGTTGTTGCAATTAACTACAAAGAAAACCATAACTCGGCAAAAGAGCTGGTAAAGTCTATTCACGCGATGGGTGGTCAAGCCGCTGAGTTTCAAGCTGATATAAGTGATGAACAGCAAGTTGAAGCGTTATTTTCATCGGTGCTATTAAAGTTTGGCCCAATTACACATTTAGTAAATAATGTTGGTGTGTTAGCGCAGCAGCAGCGAGTTGAATGTATGACTGCTGAGCGAATTAATCATATTTTTCAGTCCAATGTTACACCTTATTTTATTTGTGCTAGAGAAGTAATTAAGCACTTTAAAGAGCATGAAGATATGTCAAAATGTGCAATAGTCAATGTATCATCGGCAGCATCCAGATTGGGTGGTGCTAATGAGTATGTTGATTATGCCGCGTCAAAAGGCGCCATAGATACTTTTACAACAGGGTTGTCTTTGGAACTTGCACAATATGGCGTGCGTGTTAACTGTGTTAGGCCAGGATGTATTTATACTGATATACATCGTGATGGGGGAGAAGAGGCTCGTGTTTCACGGTTAGCACCTCAGCTGCCATTACGCCGTGGCGGTACGGCATTAGAAGTTGCCAATGCTATTGCGTGGTTATTAAGTGATGAAGCCAGCTATGCTACGGGTAGTTTCATTGATTTAGCTGGTGGAAAGTAATTTTTTAAAGTAATAACTGGTGCTGAAAAAGAGACCATTGCTGTCTCGCACAAAGTGAGGGATCTCCCCGCATTTTATGTAATTGATCGTTTGATAAAACTTTTCTGAGTTATCGCCAGTTTGTGTATCTAGGATGAGCAATTCAATCCCTTGCTTTGTAGCCTCACATTCTAACGATTGCATTAGAGCAGAGGCAATCCTCTGACGCTGATATTGAGGGTGAACAAGTAGTTTTTCCACTTCAGCTCGATGCACCCCATTCGGTTTTAGACACCGAGTATAATGAACGCAACCAACTAGCGTATTATCGCAAAAATATCCGAGAAACATACGACTTGTGAGCTGCATGTCGACGGCTTCCCAATAAGCACTGAGTGGCTGTGTATTATTACAGGTATTAAACCCTAAAGATGCACCGCTTTTAATACACTGAGCAAGTAAATGAGTTAATGCTATGTTGTATTGTGCAAGAGATGTGAGTCGTTTTATATGATAGTTCATGATGTCTGCGTGTCTTTTAGAGTCGAAAGCTGCGATTGAATATGCTCTATGTGCTTTTCTAACTTAACTTTTGCGTTATGCAAATGGTTTATACGCGATGTTGTATTGGTCTGTTGAGCGCGAATTGCACGGTAAATAGCCACCCTAGGTAGGTTGTACTTGTCTGCAGCACTGCAAATAGGCAAGTGTTTATTTAACATCTCATGCAACGCGTTGTACATTGCGTCGTTTTTATTTTGTTTTTGATACATTGTGAGCACTCCACTTTTTGACTGGGGTGTGATTATCATGAATTTGCCAAATGCTGATCTCTAAGTGCCATAGCAGATGTAAAGTTTGACAAAAATTGTACATAACGTTCGCCTATATTGTAAATGTCTGAACTTTATAAGAAAAAACCATACCAACTTTTAAATTTATTATATTTCAATTGGTTACGTATTTTTATTTTATGATATCGGACTCGTTTGCACCATTTATAGGAAATTTATATAGGGTTTGCACTGAATTGTCGCATGGGGGCAAGATACTTGGTCAGTGGGAGGCTTGAGTAGGTTGATTTTCAGAGTGTGTTTGAGCGTTAAGCTTTTAAAATAAAGCGTTAAATAACAGATTTCTATTATTAAAGGTGATAATTAGGTCAGTGTTTTTGGTGACTATACATTTTATTTTTTCTATTTCATTAGAGAATAGTTTTGTACGTAAGATATGTCGTGGCGTACATAAATAGAGCAGTTATAAGTTTAAAAGATATGCAATTATGAGAATATGTATTTCAGTCATGCAGTTAGTTGGTGCTTACTCATCAATAATGAACCAGCAGAGCACAACCTCCCCTATTGAACCGGTTTAATTTCAATGCTTCAGCAAGAAGCGGGTCGCCAATTTTAGATGGGTACGTATGAAGTAACCGTAGCTGAATTTCAGCGTTTTGTGCAAGCAACAGGATACAAAGTACCGACTAAATCTCGACAAGAATTAATGTTCCAACGCAATTGCCGAGGTAACACCATGTTGCTTCAGCCATAATGGTGAAGCATTGGTTTGTAAAAATGCCAAATACTCGCTTTTGAGCTCAGGGATTGAGTGTGTTAATTGATATAACGCAAGAGCAGAATTGAGTGATACGAGCCTATTATGGGTCAAGCGGGCTGTATTAAATGCTTCTTGAAACAGCAGGCGAGCATCATCAATTAAGTCTTGAGCTAATAACACTTGGGCTTCCAATTGCAATTGAGCAGGCTGTTTTACTGTATCATTGAATAATGCATGAGCAGATTTAAAATCCCGTACTTCAATATAATATGACACCAACATTTCTAAGGCATTATCAAGCACCCAGTAGTTATTCGCGGTTTTGGGAATGGTTAAAATACGCTTTAAGTAGGGCAAAGCAAGTGCATTATCTTGTGTGAACAATGCAAAATGAAAATATACAATAGCCTTATTAGAGTCGCTTAAATTATGGGCTATCAATAAAGCTTGGGCTTTATTTAGCTGAGCATACTGCTGGGCAGTATTGTTTACTTTTTTTGCTAGAATTGAATATAGCATGTGAAGTTCAAATTGTGCCAAGGGCGCCTGCTGATGTTGGGCTAAAGATATAGCTTCCTCTAACACATTAAACATTTGCTCTATATTGCCCTGTTCATAATGAAGCCATGCACTGGTATTGAAGTAGTCATATTGTAAAGGCCAAAGCGAAGTATGTTCGAGCTCTTTTCTCAATAATGTTAATCGATGAGTACTTTGTTGATGTTGCTTGCGCATTTTGTAGATCATGCCAATTAGCCACTGAGCTTGTGCTCGATAGGCTTTTTTTCCATACCCTCTGTCAGTAAGCAACCTATCTAGGTGCACCATGGCGACATCAGGCTGCTTAGCGTAAACTAAATGCTTTGCCAGTAATAGTGTTATCTGCGCATTATTTGGTGCGTGACTATGCATTGTTTCTAGCTCAGCTAAACTCAGCGGTTTATGTGAAGAAAAAAACGATAAATCATGTAGTTGCTTAAGTTGCTCGTCTAATGCCAAACGCGCTTTTTCAGTTGTTTCTCCAAATGCATAACCTTGCCAATGACGTGTGTCATTGGATAGACCATAGTGTAAAAACACGCCTTTTTCAGAAGGGTACATATCACCCCATAGGAGCCAGTTATTGAGTGGTAGCTGTGCGTTTTTCCAGGCTTGCTGCGGCGATAAAAAATGCTGCTGATTTATATCGCTAAGGCTGATAGTTTTAATTGAAAAGCGCGCGTTATCTGCAAAAACACTGGTATTAGTCAGCAGCAACTTGCTTTGTCCATCAGTACCTTGAGCATTCGTAGCGATATATAGTGGCGTTTGTGCGGCTGGGGTTTGCCATTGAGAGGCGAGCAACAAGATAAGAAAAATAAAACTGCAGCTTATTGCTGTATATAAATAATATGGTGATTTTTTATTTTTTGCGTATTCAACAGATGGGTGATTCAGGCTATTATCGATAGGATTGGATACTGCATATTGCCACTTATAGCCTTTCTTTGAATAGGTTTTGATAGTAGCCTCTCCAAAAATTGCTCGCAATTGACTTATAGTCTGAAAGACAACTTGTTCAGAGACGACTTTATTTCGCCAAACAGCATTCATTATGTCATCTTTACTGTGAATATCGCTTGGGTTTAGTAAGAAGTATTCAAGTAATAACGTTTGGTTTCGTTTTAAGACAATTAGCTCACCATTTCTATACAGTACGCGTTTATCACATGAGTATTGGTATTGAGAAAACTGTAACTCCATAGAATTTATCTGTTTTTATTACTTTGAGACTTATTATTACATAGTCTTAAAATAGATGGGAGTGATATTCATAGCTATGGGCAGCTAACAGCTCACCTTAACCATTGTTAATGGTTATAAGGAGTGATAAATGGATGGAAAAATGCGACTAAGTCAGTTTTCTAGTTGGTGCTAATTACGCTAAATCAGAAGCAGGTACTCGGTGTACTGATGCATGGAGTGTTGCATGGAATGTTGCGGTAGAGGCAAGAGTATTTGCTAATCCTATTGAACAGGATTTAAGTTATGACTTACGAGATGATGGCTATTTGGAAGTTAAATTTAAGTATTACTTTTAGTAACTGAAATATTAGCACGCGAACCGATTTGAGGGGCAATAATATGATTAACCTAAATGTAATTGCCTTTACAGTGTTTTAAGCTAGTTTATTCAGGTGTGTTCATAACTTTCTGATAGATAAAAAATTTGGAGGCAACGATGCTTAAACCCGTTTTTACCATATTATTTTTCTTAATAGCAGCGCCACTCATATTGGCGCTATTTATTGCGAATTCATATCATGTGGAGCGAAGTGTTGTTATAGAGCAACCGGTTGAAATGGTGTTTAATTATGTTAAATACTTAAAGAATCAAGATAAATACAGTCGTTGGGCTAATATTGACCCGAATATGAAAAAGGACTATCGGGGCATTGATGCGCAAGTGGGGTTTGTATCTGCATGGCACAGTGAACACCCAGACGTAGGGACTGGGGAACAAGAAATTGTTGGTATAACACCAATGCAACGGATTGACTATGAACTCCGGTTTTTAGCGCCATTTGAAGCTACAGAGCCCGCGTACATGCTTACTAAACGTATTGGTGAAACCACTGAGGTTAAGTGGGGGTTTCAAGGGCATATGAATTACCCAATGAATTTGACATTTTTGTTTATCGATTTTGAAAAGCAGATAGGTGATGATTTGCAAGCAGGGCTTGACCAGTTAAAAATGATCCTTGAACAGTGAGTAACTCAAATACGAAGTGACGGGTATAAGACGTCTATAAAACTGACTATTATCAAAATTAACCTTACGGCGTAGGTGTTTTTTAGTTCAAGGTCAGCAGTGGGAAAGCTTTTGGCTCTCCCATATATCGTTGTTATAGAGTTTGCTTGTTAAATGTAGAATTCGTTTTACAACCACCTATTTCGCTAAAGCGATGTTGATGGCCCTGTGTTTCCGGCGTGATGTCATAAATAGGACCAGACTCAACGCGATAATTGTTTCCTTTGAAGCTAAACGTATCTCCCTGAGTGTAAATGGTCGGGTATCCTTGCCATGATGAGTTGCACGGATCACATTTTGGCAGTACTTGAGCTATGGCATTTAATAGTTGATGCTCTGAATCTCTGCTGTCTTGATGTAACTCCCAAATAAATACACCAGGGTAGTTATTGTCTTTTACATATTGCGATTTCTTTTGAATGAGTTTTGGGGTTTCCCAGTACCAATGAATATTATCGTCAATAGCATGACCTGAATTAAAATCAAGACCTAAATTTCTGACTGAATTTTCGACAATGTAATCTGTGGTAACGATGTTTACTTGATCACTTTGTCCATTCACAAAACCTTTGTGGTAAAAGGGGAGACCGAGTAGAGTTTTCTCTCTCGAGTATTTTTGCGCCATGCTATTGATGCCTGGAATATTCGACTCCAAACCCATTTTCGTATACAGCCACGCACTGTGGTGATCAATAAACGACCCTGGCCATTGTCCCGTAAAGTTGTATGCCATAAAGCGAATGTAGTCAGCATAAATATCTAAGTCAGCGTGATAATTTGGTCCACTCCAAAACCCGGCCTCCACATCGGTGCCTAAGTCGATTTCGCTGGGTAATAGTTCATGCAACCGTTTTAACAGATAGTGATGATTACTGCTTTCAATTGGGTTTGGCTGTTCATAGGTAGAGAAATGTTCCCAATCGATATCTATGCCGTCTAACTGATGCCGTATTGCATAGTGTGTGATATTTTCCGCCAGTGTATCTAGATCCGATTTAGTCAGGTTTAAAAAGTTTACGCCCGCGCCCCCAATAGATAAGATAACACCAACATTGTTACTGCGACCAAAATGCAAAGCATCATTAATGTGGAAGTCTACTAAGCTGGTATCCAGCCCACCGCCTTCAGTTGGGAAAGCAAATGCTAATATAATATGCGTTAAGGCATCGCTATTGAGCTCTTCTATTGCCAACGCACCACCGAGTGGGTATTGCCAAGTAGCATAGTAGCCTTCTACTCGCGGACATTGAGCTGCGTGACTGTTAAATACCGCGCCTAGGCAAAATGCCAACAAAGTTCTTTGTATCATTGTATATTTCCTTTACATGTATATGTTATTCCGCTGTTAGCGTGGCTGTTTTTTGAGCTAGTTGCAATAGGGTTGAATACCGACGTTGGTCTAAGGTTTATAGTTAAATTACCTCGTATTACGAAAGGACTTTGAGTGTATATTGCGAGTTAAATTTTTGTTTAGATAGGAGTCAGTTGTTGGCCGATGAGCGACTAAGTACTTGGATCTGCAAGGTCTGTTCTTTTATGCTAATTTTTTAAATCAATAAAGCCAAATTTTCAACATTATTCGCAGTACATCTCTATGTTAATCGCTTATATTTTATTTAAAACAACTTATTTCTATTTAAAATCAATGCACTGAAAGTTGCTGTGAAATTTTATTATGATGTTTTTCATTTCATGTATCATAAGTGAGGTTTTAAAAAGATGTTTATTTATTATGAATTTATATTAAATTATTTCAGTGTGGATGCTATTAATTACTCTTTGTAAGAGATAAATATCAATTTAAACACTTAAAGTACAGTAAGTTAAAAATTATGGAGTGATAGGCTTTAGTTTAAAAGAGTCTGTGGTATTACACCAATGAAAAAACTAAAGGAATGAAAATGAGTAAGCATATTAAGCTCTTTGGAATAGGGTTATTATTTTCTGGTCATAGTGTGTTGGTAACAGCTCATGAGCTACCGCAGATTGATGTAAATGCAGATGTTGAATGGCATAATATTGTAACTTTGACAAAAGATTTAATGGATAAAAAAGAAAAGCACAATCAGGCGCACAGTGGCGTGTATATAAACTCATATGGACTCTCTCGATTTTGTACGGATAGTAGCCTAAAACACACCCTTTCTGATGCGTCAGGGTTTATTACGGCAAGCCCTAGTTGGGTAATTAAAAATTCATTGGATTTAAACACGCAGGTTAAAAAAAGTGATTGGACAAGTCGCTCGCATTACTCAAGTGCAAACTCTCCGAGTGGTTATGATGGACTTGAGTCGGCGTATTATGCCTTTATGTCCAATCATTCAGGTACTTATAATAATAATTGACTGGCACCACTTAATGTTGAAGAAAATGGTTCTTGCCATATTTTTTCTAGTCAAATGTCACCAGGTACGGTCAATTTAAGGCATTTATTTATAAGTGGGTGCTGTAGTGTCATTAAAGGTGAATGCTCTTCAAATAAGAAGAAAGCGAACATATTAAATAATAAGTTTACTTCTGCGGTTGAACAGTCGAGCCCAGTATCCTCATCTGTGTTACAAACACCAGATAAAACATGGGCTAGCAGAGCTAAGGGGGTGAATTGTATTTATGGCGTAAATGGTTACCAAAATGATTGGGGGCATTACGGTAGCTCATTCTGGAATAAGTGGAATCGTGTCGGAGTTCAAAACAAAGATGCGTGGTTTGATGCAATTGATGCCGGAGATAAAAGTGCATTGGGTGGTATGATATGTTTTGGTCCAGATGCACGTGAAAAGCTCTATAGTACAGAACTTTCATTAATAAAAAGCACTGGCTCACATTGGTCATACATTGTTCAAGAATTCTCTAAGCGTGCTGCACCGATTAAGAATTCAAATCAGTACTATACACTCTACCCTTACATATCTTTAGAAAATAAGTTTGACGTAACGGGTTTGTTGACGTCTAGTATTGTGCCAGCCCAAGCAAAAATTTTCTCGATGCCTCAGGAGAGGGCGGTAAGCCTAGCAACATCTCTCATAGATAAGCAGCTCACATCTAAAAAAGGAATAGGTTGGCAAGTATACCAAATTAAAGATGAGCGTTACTCTGAGGCATTTGGTGCCAATGATAGGTTGGTTGCAAAGCGGATTGCATTTAGTAAAAAAGTGGGCGATGCATGGATAGTAACACCTGATGTTATGCCTGCTGTAAAGTTAAATGCGAATGATATGGCAGTGTCACATGCTGGGTTGGCATTCGATATAAATATTCCTGAAAATACTAGTTGGGAGATTTCAAGTAAGTATAAGCAAAGCCTGTTAGCACAGGCTGAAGCTAAAATGGTAGAAAAAATTAAAACGGAAAACACGACAAAAAATTGGCAAAATTATGAAATCGAAGTGGTATCTAGTGAGTTTGGGTATGACGTAAGATTACAAGATAGCAAAGGTCGGATCCCACTTCGGATATTTGGGCGCGTGTTGTTGAAAGAAAAATCATCAATGGTTACGCCAAAGCTTCAATTAATATCTGTTGGCTTAAAATAGCTGAAACTATGAATTATGACAGATATCGCCCTCTACAGAGCCAAAGGAGGTAAGTAATCATTTTGATTGTTAAAGCTTCACCCTCGCAATTTAGGGTGGAGCTTTGTTGTTTAAAGAATTAAATCGTCACCTTCTGATTCGGTTTTTTGAAAACCCCACATGTAATATAAGTTTTGTTAAACTTATTTATTGAAATTTTAAGTCGTAATTTATGATACTCATCATGCTATGTATAGAGTGTATTTTCACTCGAAAAGTGCCCCATAATACCGAAAATTTATTTATAGGTGTTTTGGGTGTTCTATGAAAGAATCGATGCAGTCGGAGGGAGCTTTAGCTTGTAAAATTGGTGAATCATTTAAGA